>CALDQI010000822.1:0-3194 GCA_937911635.1 uncultured Pseudomonadota bacterium
TCATCATCATCATCAAAATCGAGTGACACGTCGTCTATCTCAGATTGTACACTGGGATCCTTGACAAATTCAGACATATCGGAGAAGTTATCATCCTCTGGATCCGAATCATTTTTAGAGTCACTCTTCTGTTCGGATGCGTCGTCTCCTCTGAATAAACTTGCCAAGGAAGGCTCATCACCCATCATTGACCAAGGCTGACCAAATACTCGAATGGTATCTT
This sequence comes from uncultured Pseudomonadota bacterium, assembly GCA_937911635.1. Taxonomy (GTDB): domain Bacteria; phylum Myxococcota_A; class UBA796; order UBA796; family UBA796; genus CAJWHX01. Next base: position 224 of record CALDQI010000822.1, read on the forward strand.
CTGCAGAATACGTCCCATTTTCAACTAAGTCTGCAACGCTCTCTAAGTTTTGATGTACGTGAAAGCCATTGGATTCAACCAGTATCAGAGTGGACGCTACTGCATCCTGATCCAGAATATCTTTTGGTTGTATCTGAAACTTGTAACTGCAGTGATTACACCTAAATGACATTGACTTATGTGGACGATCGACCAATACCTTCGGCAATGCAAGTCTGTAATTCGTACCGCAAGAGGCACAATCAACCTGAATGATCGGTGCAGAAGACATTACTGAATCATCTCCTGTTGAATCATCTGCGCATCTGAGGGATTGCTTTTAAGATACTTATGAAAATGGGAGTTCGACCCTGGTATATCACCCTCCTCCTTCATTACGTACCCCAACCATTTGTGTGCCAATACGGAACCTTTATTTACGGCATTCACAAGTGTTTTCTTAGCCTCACTTAGCTGACCCGACTTAAACTGGGCATACCCTTTGGACGTGATGTACTCTGGTTTTGGGTCTGATTGATAAGCACTGTTGAATGATTCAATCGCTTTTGCCCACTGCTTCGCGGTTAAAGCTTGCTGTCCTTCTAAGGCGTGGTTCACAGTCTTTTTTACTGAAACTGTAGGGGTTCCTCCCTCCTGCATGGCGCGCTGTTGGGCTAAGATCTCATCTGGAACCTTGGCTATCAATTGCGGCTCATCTTCCGCACTGGGCTCAGGTTCAGGCTCATTTTGCTCTTCCAACTTTGCAGCACTTCTCTGCAATTCCTCGCGCAAGGCTTTCATGTCTTCATTTTCAGCTGCAGCGCCTGCGGCTTCCACTGGTTTGGTCATTTCTGGTGGTTGTGCTGGTACCGATGGGGGTGTATCTTCTCCACCAAACAAGACCCATCCTCCAACCACAACAGCAAGTCCTATCCCAACATTGAGCAGCAAGCCAGAAGAAGACTTCGCTGGTTCAGGTGCTCGTTTACTTTGTGGTTTGCGAGACGGACGTTTCGGAGCACTTTTCCGGCTGGGTTGTGGACGGTTTGCCTGTTCAACCTCTGCTTGAGCCGCTGCCAATGCACTTGCAAGTTCATTTGTTCCACCGAGGGAAGGAATCACCTTTTCTTTAACTTGCTTTACCTCTTCGACACTTTCATTCTGCTCGAACTCAAGATACGTCTTGCAAAAGAAGAACTCAAAATCTTCAATGTCAGACATGGGTGTCCAAGATTTACCATCCGGACTAATCTGATCACCACTGGAAATCCTTCCATCATTCAAAGACTTCTGAAACGTCTTGTAGTCACTGTACTCAAACATTAAACCGATTGGCTTCTTTACCTTCCAAGATTTTATCCCTACACTGGCAAAATTCAGACTGTTCACATCGAGTGATGCAACCTGATCACTGGATATCGCACTTTCTACCGTAGTCTCAGTCTCCCCTTCGGCAGTTGTAGAGACAACCTCCGATGACCCGACCAAACTTATCGAGGGTTCTTCAGTATCAAAAGAGTTTTGAGCCGTCGGTTTATCAAACTCAACAGGCTGTTCAACTACATTTGTCTGTTCGACATCATTGGAGTCTTCGACATCGGCGATCAATGATTCAAGCATGCCATCTAGATCCATACTTAATTCACCATTGTCATCGAGTTCTAGATCCACTTCCAGTTCAAAGGACTCTTCTTCTTTTGTTTGATAGACAACAAAGACATGCGAGCATGAAGGACAAGTAATCCGTACACCACGACCAGTTATCTCAGACTTGTCTAAATCGTATTCAGCACCACAATGGTCGCAAGCCACTTGCATCTTGGGCTCCTGCTATCATGCATTTTTCAATAAATACCAATCGCCATCGAACAATCGGGAGGCAACTGTAATTTATGTATCATTTTTTACTGTCAAATGCACCATCTGTTTTACCATAACCTAGGATTGTCATTCTTTATGGCATTAACGCGACTGTTTTAACAGTTTGAGTTCCTCGAATTGCCTCTCCGTTCGAGCATTCTCTTCTAGTTTCTGTAACCAAGATGAGTCATCTGGGAAGGTTGAAAAACCTTCTTTCAAAAATTGCCACTGCACCTCTTTAGACAACTGATGACTGACCTCTTCGCGCAAATCCCAAAAGAACTGTGAAGATTCTCCATAGGACCTCGCCGTTTCCAAGATGGACCAAGCAGTTTGAAATTGCTGATTCATCGCACAAATAAAACTTTGTACCAACAGTGCCTTGGTATGCTCTGGAAATCGTTTGAGTAACTGGCTCAGTTCTGCCTCTCCTTCATCGTGTCTCGCCACTATCACAGCGAGTTTGTAGAGATGTTGAGAGTTTGGATATTGAGCCAATCCCTGCAACGCTGAATTGAGCGCCGTAGACCACTTCTGTTCTTGTAAATGAAATCGAACAAAATCTAGATAATGTCTCTGACCAACATAGTTGCTGTGCATCATGTTTTGCAACAGTGTTGCCTGGTCTTCAGGATATCGTTCAACGTTGGCACGATGCCACCAGCTCCAAGAAGTCAACAAACCAGACGTTGCTGTACGACTCCAAAACCGTTCCTGAGCCCACCTAGATTTCATGCAATACACTTCTGTAAACAATACAATTGACTTCCCTGAAGCATCGAGACTATCGCTCGGTATCTCTTTCAACAACGTATGGGCTTCCTTTTGTAATCCGACCTCAAAAAGCAGCTGAAAATATAGACAAAGTCCTTAAATCTGCTGAGTATAAAAAAGCAATGGGTGATAACTTGGCGACCACGGTTGCTGCTTCCAGCGTACGTTTAGCCTTGACGACATCAGGCTTGGACACGAGGCTCAGCGCCGTGATCCGTTTTGTCTCATATCTTGGCGCGGCCCTGCTTCTGCTGGCGCTAGCGCTTCGAGCTTCGGCTGAGGCGCAGCTCAGCCCTATTGAGTTGGGGCGGGCGCATAGCCAATGCCACGCACTAAGGCTTCTATTGCCCAGTGCCGG
>CALDQI010000823.1:0-5367 GCA_937911635.1 uncultured Pseudomonadota bacterium
GGTCTACAAGACCCGAACCGCCCCATCGGTTCTTTCATATTTTTGGGGCCAACTGGGGTTGGAAAGACCGAACTTGCCAAAGCGTTGGCAGAATTCTTATTTGATGATGATACCAACATCGTACGAATCGACATGTCAGAATATATGGAAAAGCATTCAGTCGCTCGGCTCATCGGAGCGCCTCCGGGATATGTGGGCTATGATGAAGGTGGGCAACTGACAGAAGCGGTGAGACGTCGCCCCTACTCTGTGGTTCTTTTGGACGAGATTGAAAAAGCACATGGCGATGTGTTCAACATCTTGCTGCAAGTACTCGACGATGGGCGACTGACAGACTCCAAGGGTCGTACTGTCGACTTCAGAAACACGGTTGTCATCATGACATCCAATGTGGGTGCACACAAAATCATGGAAGCCGGTGGTGATGCTGAGAAAGCCAAAACTGCGGTGATGAGCGCATTGAAATCTCACTTCCGACCAGAGTTTATCAATCGTATTGACGACACCGTCATCTTTGATGCATTGACTCGTGAAAACATGGACGCCATCTTCATCATTCAAATGAAAAGAGTCCAGAAACTGCTAGATGAAAGACAACTGATGGTGGAGGTCACTCCGGCTGCTCAAACAGCCCTGTGTGACGCTGGATTCGATCCAACATTCGGTGCCAGACCCCTCAAACGTGCCATTCAGCAATATCTCCTCAATCCAATGTCCAAGGCCATTGTATCTGGTGGATACGGTCCAAAAGACACCATCAAGGTCGAACTGGATGACGAGGATCAGTTGATTTTCACCCGCATCGCAGCTCCAGAGGATGACGTTGAAGTCGAAGAACAACTCGGACTCCCTCAACGATAGTCACACCTCGTTCATTCAAATGAAGCCCCTCGAAACTAAGAACCAAGGTGCAATCATGATGCTCAATAACAAGGTGGCGTTGGTCACAGGTGCTGGAAAAGGAATTGGTTCCGCCATTGCTCGAAAGTTATCGAGTCAGGGCGCCAAGGTCTATGTACACTACCGATCGTCAAAGGAAACTGCAGAGACCCTTGCCGCTGAAATTGGAGGGATTGCCGTTCAGGCAGATCTCTCTTCCAGTTCAGGTGTAGAAGGTCTCCTGAGCGCCGTAGAAGAACCCATCGATATATTGGTCAACAATGCAGGATTGACAAAAGATATGCTGGTCATTCAAATGGAGGCAAGTGATTGGAAAGAACCGTTCGCTGTCAATCTGGATGCCCTATTCTATTTAAGTCAAGCCGTTGGCCAACGGATGATGAGAAGAAAGAGTGGAAGCATCATCAACATTACATCTGTTGCTGGGATTCGTCCAAACAGAGGCCAAGCGAATTATGCAGCAAGCAAAGCGGCTGTGAGAGCCTTTACACAATCGTTTGCCAGAGAACTTGCCAAAAAAAGAGTTCGCTGCAACTGTGTCGCACCTGGATTTATTGAGACTGCAATGACCGAAGCGATGAATCCCATCGTATACAAAGAAGCCCTCAAGCAAATCCCGATGAAACGAGCTGGCCGACCAGAAGAAGTTGCATCTGTTGTGGCTTTTTTAGCCAGTGATGAGGCTTCCTACGTCACTGGTCAGGAGTGGATTGTTGACGGTGGATTGATTTGATGAACTGTCGTCACCTAAGGTGCGGTAAAATATCCCGATAGCATCACATTTACATTGTAGTTTCGTTGGCACGTCAACTGCTGACCTTCGGAGACTTTTATTCCAGTTTGGTATGAATACAGATCAATGTTGTAGGTCTCTAGAAAACTAACACCATCAATTTTTACGCGCATCCAATAAGAACTACTGGTTGAAGTTGAGACCTTTTGAACATCGGTAATTACCAACACTCGACCAGCTGGAACCACATAGCTTAAGTTATCACAGGTACCAATATAGTTCCAAATTGGATTGCTCCCGAGAGAAACATTTGGTCCTGTTGGTGCAGCGTCGGCACTTCCCATCAAAAGTCCCATAAATGCAATCCATGTATTCATTAGAACTGCCAAGGAATCATTGGGGCATTCTGCGCATCAACAATAACACCAGCATATCCAACACCAATACCGGCAACTCCGAGAACGGCTGACGTGATGACCAATGCATTGTTCGTGGCACGAAGGCTGTCTTTGGTTGCCAGATCTCTGGCTTCATAAAATTGAGCATTCGTAGAGAAGGTGTACCCATAAACACCTCCAGCCACTGCAAACGTTGCCAATGACGATACCATCAATGGAGTCTTAGATTTGGGTCGAACGCGCTTCAGAGTTTGGACTGCAAACATGTTTTCATCATCTTGGGCACTCTTTTTCCCCTTCTTCGATACTTGTTCTGCTGCTAGGAACTGCTGAGGGAATTGATTGCCATCGATCATGAACCGAGAAATAATGTGGCGATCGGTTGCCGAAGCAATAAACAGAATGTGCGGTCTATCGACTGTGGCGTTGGCTTCTTTCAGGAGACGACCATCCAAGTAGAATACTGTACCTTCAGGTGAACGAAGTGCCATGCCTTCAATTGGTTCTGGTTCCTGAGCGGAGAGAGATCGCTGCTGTTCATAAATGGAGTAGAGGTCTGAGCTCATATCAACCTCATTGACCCCCCACTTGTGATTCGGACTCAACTCTAGAGCAGTGCGGAACCAACGGCTAGCGGTTTCCATATCTCCACGATAGTAATGTCCCAAACCGATGTATCGATAGGCTTGTGCAAAGACTTGAGGGGGTGCGGGAGTCTTCATACAGGGAAGATTCGCTTCCAGTTCACCAGACAGACGCTTGATTTGCGTTTCATCTTTGCGAACGAGGTAGGTGTTGAGCATTGTTAATCTTTGTGCAGCATCCTTAGGCGTGAATACTTGGCCCTCACAATATGATGCTTCGGCGGAGTTCCCAAGCAACATGGCACCCACCAATCCTACACTCAATGCCGAACGAAAAAGTCCCAATCGAAAAGCCTTTATCATTGTCTGTCTCCTACCAATGTCTACAGTGTATCCAATTCGAAAAGAATGTGCTCACATCAACCAAGAATTGCAAGTGGTTGACCCACCTGACAGGCTCCGCCCTCTTCCAACGCCCAACGTTGTAAAACACCAGATTTGGTTGCTTTGATCGGAGTAAAGGTTTTCATGACTTCGATAAGACCTATGGTTTGCCCAACTTGAACGGTGTCGCCAATCTGTACAAACGGTGGTTGGTCAGGACTTGGTTTGGACCAAAATGAGCCATCCATTGGAGCAACCAACACTTCTGCGCCCTCTGGAATCTCCCATTGAGTTGAATCCACCTCAGCCTCCTTAGACTCTACAGACTGAGTCATGCCGGTGGTCAAAACATTCAAGTCGTGAATGGACCAGATACGGGGATTCTTCACGCGTCTATGACCAATCGCCTGATAAGACATCTCGGCAAAGGCACACAGTCGCTCTCGCAGCTCTTCCAGTCTGATGATCTCATCTGTATCCATTTGAGAGGCCGACAACACAGGGTCCATGTCCTTTTCAATTCGAGCGGCAACGGTTGCCATCCCTCGTTCAATCTTCGCTCTTTCATCCGGATCTTGAGTGAGTATCTGATAGTCATCATCCAATTTGGTATTGAAAGCTGCAATCGCCAATGTTTGACCTTCCATGACCGACTGACGGGTTAAACACGTCGACAATTGCATGATGGGTTTGTATGGCAATCCATGCATCGCATAGTATCCCGCTCCGGACGCTTTTCGAAGAAGTACCGTCATCACTGGAGATGCGGTCGTAGAGTTGGAATAAATCAAGGAAGACCCATACCCCAAAAGCCCCTGTGCCTCGGCTTCCACACCAATGTCAAAACCGGAGATATCTTGAAGCCAGACAATGGGAATACCGTCATCGCTGCAAGCGCGAGAGAAGGTGGCGAGTTTGGAAATCCCTTCTCGATACAAGATACCTCCAGGTCTATGCCCTGCTCGATGTGGATGCGGTTGAGGCTCTTGTACATTGGCTGCAACACCAACCCACAACCCAGAGATTCGAACCACTGCGGTAAAGATCTCTCTCCCTGAATTTGGCAAAAACTCATGCACCAAAGATCCATCAACCAATCTCGAAACCACTTGACGAATGTCATAGGCATGTCGATGATCTGTCGGAAACAAACTCGCTATTTCTACAGGGTCATACAGTGGTGTTTGTGGCGCGGTTCCATATCGATAATAGTCCACGGCAGATGAAGGCAACTTACCAACCTCTTCCCACATCTTTGCAAGACATGTTTCATCGTCTGGAACGCGAACATCCGCACACCCCGATTGGTGTACGTGCACTTCAGGTCCGCCGATGTCCAGTGAGGTCAACTGCAACGACTTCGCCCCCTTAATCAATGCTGCACCTGCAATCACCATATATGCCTGCTCAGTCATGAATACGCGGTCTGAAATAATCGGCATGTATCCCCCACCGGCGATACAATCTCCGAATACCCCCGCAATCTGTGGAATCCCCTGGGCACTGAGTTCAGCATTTTTGTAAAAAATGTGTCCGGCGCCTGTCAAACCAGGAAATGATTTGGACTGCTCTGGTAAGAAGAGTCCTGAACAATCTACAAGATACAGTACCGGTACTCTAAGTTTCCGTGCCATCTCCTGGGCACGTTGAATCTTTTCAGGCGTATTCGGCCACCAAGACCCACTGGCAACGGTATTGTCATTGGCTATAATCATCACCCATCGATGTTGTACTTTGGTAAACACAGTGAACAGACCTGCACCTGGTGCCAATCGCTCTCTGGAACCATCTTGGAATACACGCCCCCAGTTCACCAGTGTACCAACAGGCAAGACCGGTGCATCGTCATCGCAAATCCACTCAATACGCTCCCAAGCCGTCATCTTTCCTTTGGCGTGGGTTCGATCAACGTACTTTTGTCCTCCACCTTGCAGAACAACCTTTCGTTTTTCGAGAAGGTCATTTTCTTTTGCAAAAACCGCCTCAGCATTCTTTTCAGCCTGTGAATCGATTACAATAGGGGTCCCAATGGGATGTACAGGGATTCTCATGGTGTCTCCTGATCAAGTATTCAATAAGTTTTCAAGAAAATTGGTGTCGTAGTGACCCGTTTGGAACTGTGGATGTGTCAAAATCTGTTGGTGTACAGGAATGGTCGTCGGTACACCTTCGATGGTCGTATGCGCAAGGGCCTCGTCCATTTTCGCAATCGCTTCAGAACGCGTCGGTGCCGTAACAATTACCTTTGCAATCATCGAGTCATAATGTGGAGACACAGCGTCTCCTTCAACAAGGTGCGTATCCACACGCAATCCATCCATTTCTGGCCAACGCAGAGTGGAAATTCGTCCAGGCTGTGGACGAAAGT
>CALDQI010000824.1:0-4139 GCA_937911635.1 uncultured Pseudomonadota bacterium
CCATCCACCCTGCGCAACCCGCATTGTCGATCATCTCCTCTCGGATGACAGTTCGCATCCACTGACGAGCTTCGGGGTTTGTCAGATCGAGCAGGGCCACTTCAAAAGCAGTCACAGGCAACTTCAGAACTTGCCCTGATTCATCATGTACAAAATAGCCCCCTTCTACACCTTCCAGATACAAGTTGCGGTCAGGCTGACTTTCATGTCCAGTGACATCTAAAAACATGGAGTTGACATAGCACAACACTTCGATTCCGTCATCATTCAAGCCATCAACCCAATCATTCCAGTTCGGATGATCGTAGCTGCCCTGAACCCAATTCCAGAGGACCTGTTCACCAATAAAGGTTCGATTCACACCTGACCACGTTTGATTCCAAACCCCCGCAATTTGTACATCATGACTCAACAAATCATCGACATACCCTCGCCCATCATCGAGTGGTCTCGCCAGCGCGATGATGGCTCCATTGTCTATCCACTCTGGGGGGGCAGACATCCGACCTGAGTATTCTGTAAATGCGGTCAACACGTCCAATGAAGATTCCCCTGTAACAAATTCCCCTTTCATCCACGTTGAGTCTACAGCAATACTCGTTTGCTCTTCCTGAAACGAAAATTCAGACAGCTCAGTGTTGTGTAGAAAGAAACCGGTTGAAGAATCTGTCATATAAAAGGGCATCGCGAAATAAGTGCTGTTTTCTTCACCACCTGAACCATCGAAAAACTGATTGATGAACTGAGTAACCTCTGGATGACCACGACCCACTCCGCCCTCTTCAGACAATACAGGTATGGTTCGGCCTTTGAGATTCAACTGACTGTATGGAAATTGCTCACCGAGTCCGAAGAACTTCTCCTCCGGTGTGGACACTTGATTCAACGACACACGATATTCTTCTGTATGACCAACCTCTGGTGCAGATATATCTATATCAAAGAAGAGCCTATCTTCGGAACTGAGACACATTTGCATCGAAAAGGCAATATCATCGCAGCCCTCATCTAAGAATTCCCCTTCAATGAAAAGTCCAGACTCCGAGGAAGATATATCGGTTGCTTGTGGTGAAATACAGTCTAATTGACTCTCATAGTCGATAGAAAAGGAACCTTGATACTCGTCGACTTCTCTGTCTACCAGAGAGACCGTTAACCAATCCTCGAGCCCTTCAAAAACAACTCCCCTTGCAGTCTCAATTAGAAATCCAGACGTCGTTGGCACCACTGAAAAACCACCCAAATCAACAGTACTTCCAGAATCCAATATTTGCAGAGCACTCAAATCACAAGAGTCAATCCTGACATATGGGTCTGCTGTATCAAAGTCCACATCAGAAGGAACCGCCGGTTTATCTGAGTTCGTACACCCCAACAGCCACATCAGCACGTGTATCATTACACCCCCTTAAAATTCAATTTCAATGTAACGGTGATTTGTAAAATATAAAATATTTGAATGAATGAGATAAAAACTACGTATTTAAAGAACCAAATCAGATGAATATGGTAAACTATTGACACGTCAATAATAACTAACTTGATTCAGGAGGCATCATGTCATTTCCAAAAATCTTTGGACTCTGCGTACTTTCATTGTTTGCATTTAACTCTGCAGAAGCCAAACCCATCCTTAAAAAGAACAAACAAACCAATCTACGCCCAGATCCAGCACGCACCACATTGGGATTGGGTGTTGGTATGAGCGTTCCATCTGAACAACTCGACACATTTATTCTTAGAATTCGAGTCAATCCAAACTTTACATTGGAACCAATGGTCAACATGACACAGATGTCCACATCTGAAAGCACGACCATCATTGATGCAACAGACCCTTCTATTTCGACAACTACCGTAACAAATACAGATGTCAGTACGATGGGCGGTGGACTTAGCATGCGATACCGCGTTGGACGCCACGGAAATACTGACCTAAATGCCATTGCTGGGCTCGGTTACGTACAGTTTGACTCTGAAACCAGTGTAGAAGGTGTTCAAGGGAAGGTGGAAAGCTCTGGAGACTCTATGGTTGCCAACCTCGGTTTGGGTATGGAGAGTTTCTTTGCTCCGAAATGGTCAGCTGGATTCGATGTCACCACTCCCATCTACCAAAACACAAACTCGACTGCAACCAGCACCTCAAGTGAATCTGTGGGAATGGCATTTGCTCCATCCTTCAAAATTATGCTGGCACACTACTTCTAATCTGTAAATCTGATTATCTTTTGCAAAACAATTGTCAGTAGCCTTCGAGTCTAGTACATAAAGATTCGGAGGAGTTTTCTATGTTCAACTTGAAGTATGACACACCAGCGGCATGGGTCGATACTGTTTTGGCCGATTTTGATGCATTTCTGTTGGATCATGCGGCCTGTGAGCGTAAGGCTTCGGCAAATGCAGTCTCTTTTGCCGTTCGGTATCCCAACCATCCCAAATTGGTACAAACCATGGTTCGAGTGGCCCAAGAAGAAATGGAACACTTTGCAACGATGACAGATATTATCTACGAACGTGGATTGCAGTTTCAAAAGGACGAAAAGGATCCGTATATCAACGCACTCATTAAACTGAATCGTTGGGAGGGTGACGACAGACTGATCGATCGCCTGCTGATGTTCAGTATAGTAGAAGGTCGAGGATGTGAACGCTTTCATCTATTGGCCAGTGCACTACCAGCTGGCAAACTAAAGGATTTGTATACAGAATTGGTTCGTTCGGAGTCTCAACATCACATGGTTGGCGTTCAATTGCTTAAAGAGCTGTTCCCAAAATCCCAGTGGGAAGCAAGATATGAAGAGCTGCTCGAAGCCGAAGGCGCCATCGTAGCATCCCTACCACATAGAGCGGCTCTCCACTGATGACACTCCCAAACCTCCCCTTCGATCAATACGACCGAATCATCTGTATCCCTACGTATGAAGAGTTTGAGTTTATTAGAGAGGTTTTTCAAGACATCTTAAGTCTACCGTACAAGACGCTGCTTGTGCTCAACAACAATTGCCGGATTGACTCCTCTGACACTGTAAAAACAAACAATGTTCGCCTACATGATTGGTTGCTGACCTTCCCGAATCATTCAGATTCCAACCGTCACCTGATCGACTGGAACAGTCTCCACGTCCTACTGGTAGATCATTCTCATCCAGCCACTTGGTATCCTCCTCATGAAGGAGTTGGTCTCGCACGAGATGAACTTGGTCAGCTGGCTTGTTTGCTTATCGACGCTTCAATTGTAACCTGTCCTTGGATATGGTGTACTGATGGCGATGTTCGCTTGCCCACCAACTATCTAGACCTCCCCTCCATCAAGAACGGCGTTGAATTAACAGGGTACATCCACACGCCCGCTCCCCTGGAACTGATTCTCTATGAGATCGGCTTGAGATATTATACGCTGGGTTTACAGTGGGTTGGCTCTCCGATTGCCTTCCCCACAATTGGGTCCTGTATTGCGATTCATGCCCAGACCTTCAAAAGCATTTATGGATTTCCGAACAGACAGGCCGCTGAAGATTTTTATCTGCTGAACAAAGCCGTCAAAGTTGGTCCCGTTCAATACTCCAGTTCCAAAACAATTACGATCAGAGGTCGCCCCAGTGAACGTGTCCCTTTTGGTACTGGACAAGGAATGAAACTCATTGCCGAACAAAACCTCCGATACGAGCTATACCATCCACACATTTTTACCGTTTTAAAAGATTGGATCGACGTCCTGAACACTGCCTCAGATGAACAACTCATCAAACAGCTGAGCGCTCTCGTCCCAGACTATCCGTACTTTTCAAAGATTCAAAAGGTTATCAAACAACCCTGCCCACTGGCCCAGAGAATCCGGCGTCGTTTCGTATTTTTTGACTGCTTTCAAACGATGCGCTGGATTCACCACATGAGAGATACCCACCATCCGTCGATTCCGATTGAAGAGGCACTATACGAAGCTCCATTTATTCACATCAACGATAAGCCAAACCCACCGACATATGCAATCACCAACGAGTGGGAACAGTTACAGCATCGTGTGTACACTCAAGAGATGAATGTTCGAGGACGCACCTACCAACTGTAGAATTATTTTGCAGGAACCGTATACGATCCTTTCCAGACCACAGGCTCACTCAAGTTCTGACCGGTCAATG
>CALDQI010000825.1:0-4139 GCA_937911635.1 uncultured Pseudomonadota bacterium
CTTCCGTAAACACTTTGAAAGTTCCATTTCGGTTTTATCCTTGTTTAGCAGCCGGACTTGCATATTACATTTCTATAAAAAGAGCGCCTAACAAAGTACAACTTTTAAAAGCTGTTTATGAAGAGGAATTTGAAAGAGCTATGACGGAAGACAGGGATCGTTCTTCTTTTCGGCAACCTGGCTCAGTTCCGTCCAGACTTTTTGGGCACGTTCTTCACACTCTACAGCATCCCGCCTACACATCCTCCATCGTTTGACGACTGGTGGATTCCCCTTTGGAGACTTGCTGAGCGTCGAGTTCAGCAGGACAAATGCAGCTTGCGGATGATATCGGTACAGTCTGCACGCCATCGAGCCATACCCTTTCAAAGTGGAGTCTGAGCAGATATCCAACTCTCCCAAAAACTCAGCGTGATCGGTAATTGCTACAAAATCGAGAGGGACTGACAATCGTTGCCCGTTGGTTTCAATCTCCCCTTTGGCAAAGTCGTAGGCCTGTTGATGAGTTTGCTTCGTCCCTTGCAACGATGCATCGAGCGAGTGGACTGTATGCACATGCAAGTCTCCCCAGAACACCTCTTTGAATGGTTCTGGATTGGGACAGTCTGCAAAAGTGAGTGAAGTCAAAAGATAAAGCACAATATCCTGCTGAGAAGTCACCCTCCCTTTACCATTCCGATCATCGTTTCACCATACTCAAACGATGACAATTTAGACCCAATTTGAAACTCCAATGTGTTACTAGACTGTGCACCCAAACCCATGAGACCATCATGCCCAAAGCCATCGTATTTGATTTAGACGGAACACTCGCTGATTCATCGCATTGCATCGTCGTCTCGATGCACCTCGTTGCCGAACAAATGAATCTACCACCGATGTCAGATGTCGCCATCGAAGACTTGATTGGCAAGCCCCTCAGCGTGATGTTTCCCACTCTGTACAACACCACACCAGATCAAACTGAGGAAGCTATCGATCGATACCGCATCGAGTACGTACGCCTTACCAAAACCGAAGAACAACTCTTTGATGGTGTCATTCCCATGCTGAAATCGCTGAAAGCACATGGCTACAAACTGGCCATCGCAACTGGAAAGAATCAAGAAGGTGCCGAGAATGCGAGTGCTCGGCAGGGACTCACTCCCTACTTTGACAGTATCCACGGTATCCTTCCTGGCACACCTGGCAAACCTGATCCAGCGGTCTTGCTCAGAGCAATGAAGGCGTTGAATATTCCAGCTGAAGAGTGCGTCATGATTGGAGACACCACCTATGATATGCAGCTCGCACAAGCTGTTGGTGTTGAAGCAATCGGCGTCGATTGGGGCGTACACTCCCGCGATAAACTGGAGGCTTGTGGGGTCAAAGTGATGGGAAGCATGCAGGAGTTGCTAGACACCTTTGTGTAAAATCATCCGGATTTGTAGAACCAATTCGTTTACCAGGCTCAAACCCTCTCTGTAAACGGATTCTACATGACATTCAAACACAACCCCAAAGACATCGCCATCACCGCTCAAGAATTCATCCACTGTTTGCTTGAGCCCAACGCAACCTTTCCATGTGGTGGAAAAGAACCAGACTTTAGCTGGTTCGATGAACCTGAAGCACACATCAACGAAGGACACTTTCGTCTTAAAGATGAACTGAGGGACATCCGAGAGTGGAAAAAGAAATCGATCATTCGCACTTTTACTGGAAATTTAGCGTGGGAAGAATCTGAATTTTGGGCTGGTCAATTCATCAAAGAGTTGGTCGGTGAACACGGACGAGGTGTCTCATATGAGGCTAAGCAACGTCTGATCGCCCATGCGTTTACCCACCAAACGGTCTCTGATTTGGAAATGGTCAGCGTACACTCTCGTCACACGGTTGCAGAATCCAAAGAGATGCATTCCATCGTCGAAGGACTCGCATCTCCAAAGGTCATTCAAAAGCACATTCGGTCGCTCTTATTTTACATCCGCAGCATCTATCCATTGCCAAACGATGGTAAAGAACGAGGTTTTTTCCTAGAAGGTACGGACGGGAGTCTCACCACCAAACGCACCATCCAACATCAGCATGAACGTATTCGAACGGCACTGTCACCAGTCATTGATGAACTCACAATGTTTCTCCCTGTACAATCGGCTACGTGGCATGACCTCGAGATGCAAAAGTATCCCATGGAGCGTGAAGCAGACTATACCTATTGGATGTGGCACGATCGATTTTGGACACCTTGATTCAACTTTGGCATGACTTTTGCACAACCACTTGACGTAACAATCAACGCATCAATGGAGAGCATCATGTTATTTTGGACCCTATTCACCGCTTGTAACTCAGAACCCTATCACGTGGATCCCGAGGATGAAATCGATCCCGTTGAGGAAACAGACCCCGTTGCAGGACGCATACAACTGTGCATTCCTCAGGACATCTCTCCTTCTATGGAAACAGAGGAACCCAATATACTGACAGGAGACTTGGTAGAAGTTCGAGAGAGCAATGGAGACTGTGCCGCAGAACTTGTATTCCAAACAGAAGATGCTGAACACATCATCGGATACAGCATTCTAGACCCTGAAGGAAATGATGCCACCTTGATTCCAGAGTGGACGAATATTGCAGATGTGACCTTTAGCACCCACATATCTTTCGAGTTTGGAATGAGCTACGGTCTAATACTGGAAGATTCTAAGGGCATCATGATGGCACTCGACGAAGGAACTTGGAGTGGTGCACTCAAAGATGCCGAACTACCGTTTGAAGTAGGACAGAGTGAGGCAGCTGTAGGTATTATCGAAGATGAATGCCTCACCCAAACAGGCTATGCTCTCACCATTGGGGATGAAGAGTTGGTGCCCTTTGGAGAATTTGAGATTGCTATCGACGACCAGAACTTCATCTTTGTAGCGGTGTCTGCGATTGAATTTGGTCCTGGCACTAGCTGTGAAGTATCAGATAAAAGTGATGAGTTCGCTTGGGGGATCTTTCGAGAGTAAACTGTTCATACTGTCGTACAAACCATGTACATGACTGCGCGGTCGGAGACCTCGAATTTCGGGGTCTCCGACCTCTCCAGACGTAAGTCCTTGCTTACATAAGTGGAAACATGTAGGCAAGGGCTTACGAAAATGCAACTGCGATGGTACATCGCATTTTGTATAAAACAAAAGCCAGTCAGCCATCAAATAACGGTTTGATTTTATCTTCGCAATTCAATACCGGACACATTGAATAGAGTCTGTACATCTGATGACAAAGAGATACCTTTACAGTACAGCTTTTTCAATACAGGCAGTTGCAACAAGGGGCCAATATCCAAGTCAGTGTTGGATATACTGACGACCTCAAGTTTGGACAATTGAAGAATTTCTGATGGCAGTTCAGGCAAAGCCGTGTTGTATACAAACAATTTTTCTAAATCTTTGAACCGCTTACATTCCTCGGGAAAAGTCTCAAGAGTGGTTCGAACTAAATCCAACCGACGGATATCATCCGGTACAGCAGGCAAGGCCAGCAATATTTTATCCACAGGCCAAGCCTCAAACCAAGCTTTTCCAGTTTGCTTACACCAATATGTCACGCACGCTTGTAAATAAGCCGTCCCTTCTGGGGTTTTTGGAATCTGATGAACCATATGCTGTAAGATATGAGGCGTTGGAAAGAGTGTTTTACCCTCTTGATACAACTCAATCATCCACTTGACTTGCTCCATTGTCGGCCGAACACAGAAAAACCACACCTCTGCCTGAAAATCTATTCGTGCTCCAGTTGAAACCCGATACAATATGTATTCGGGAACGATTTCTTTCCACGCTCTCGACAAGCTATCTCTTGATGAAATCTCCCCTATCATTCGATCCAAATAAGGATGTATCAATTGATATCTCGATGCGACCTGTAACCATTCAAACGAATGCTCTTCCGACAACGTTCTATGATCATCTGGTGGCGTTAACTCTATGGCACGTTGATACCACTCCTTCGGTATATCTGATCTGTACTGCACATTCTCAATACTATTCAACAAACATACATCAAGGTCTTCTTGCATGAGACGACCATCGATGATCCAATATTCTATCTCCATGTCGAAATAGTGCGGAAATGGAGCATCAAACAGATTGTTTGTACAACGAAACGCA
>CALDQI010000826.1:0-3278 GCA_937911635.1 uncultured Pseudomonadota bacterium
TGGTCTGTTGCAGGTTTCAAGCGGTGCGGATACCCAGTCTTTCATTCATGATCTCGTACTGACTCTTCATTGGTACACAAGAGAGTGGTCTGTATTGGAGCCTTGGAGCAAAGAGCGGTCTGATCAGGTACCCTTTGTGACGTCTATGCAGTGGATGTTGGCAAATGAAACGTCTGGCTTGGATTGGGATGCATTCCAACATCGACATATGATGCTGCGAACAGTATTGAAGTTCTTGGTTCAAGATTTGGGATGGTCTACACAAGATATCTACATTGCAGAGTCGGTCCTGGTTCTGGTGGATGCTGGTTTGGAGGCGCCGGAATTGACAGACAAACTGCGTTGGTTTGAACAATCAACAGATCCTTTTGTCTGCTCTCTTGTGCGAATAGCGTATGGTGTTCGCGGTCAGGGTTCCGTCAATATCTCTGTGCGGATCGTTCGATTGTGTCTTGATATTGTTGAGTTGTGTTTGACGGAGTCTTCCGGTTCTGTAGATGAGATGTTCAATCAGTTAAATCAAGAACATGACTTGAGAGAGTGTGCGTTGAGTAAGTCCGGTTTTCTAGAGGTCTTCGAACTGGTTCAATATTTGGCTCAGCAAGACCAGGAAACTCAATTGTTTCGTCGATGAACCTTTTAGCAGGATAGGAACTGATATTGATGATAGAATCCAAGATTGACACCACACATGTAAATGACTCAAGGCAAAGGCTTCCCTCAGAGCACATATTGTCAAGATTGTATCGATTTTTAAGCATACTAAACGATCTGCTTTTGATTCCGATGTTTGTTTTGATTGTGCAGGAAATAGAACAGGGTGGGCTCTCTTGGTTGAGCCTGTCGAAGCAAGATTTGATGCTCAATATGTTGTTCTTTACGGAGTGGTCGTTGGGGTTCTATTTGGCTGTGAATCGTAAAGTGTATAGCTCTCGATTTATGAAAATACTGGACTTAATCTCCTGTTTCCCCTTTTCAACATTGACGCAAGGTGTTCGTTTGGCTCGCCTGGCAAGGGTTGTCAAAGTAGTACGATTGATATCTCGGGCCAAACGCTATAGAGGTGTAGGGGAAGAGATGGTTCGAACACTATCTTTGGTGATGGCCACGGTGTTTGCAGGGGCCTATTCATTTGTCGTCGTTGAGCCCAATCATCCCAGCGTAAATAGTATTTGGGATGCCTTGTGGTGGTCCTTGGTGACGATCAGTACGGTTGGGTATGGAGATGTTGTGCCAGAGACCCAGATGGGACGATTGGTTGCCGCGCCATTGATTCTTGTAGGCATAGGGGTTGTAGGATATATAGCAGGATTTATGAGCACGTTGATGGCTTCCTCTACTGTACAAGATGAGGAGGCATACTTTATCGAGATTGAACACCGATTGAAGGAACTTGATCAAAAAATGAATCGTCTTTTGGAACTTCAGGACTGTGTTGGCGAGATATCGAACGATTCGATGAACAACACTGATAGTCCAGTGGATTCTTGATGCCTGTCCTTCTAGGGATAATGACCTTATGTGGTCTTTCGTATGCGCTCGATCTTCATTGGCTTTGGTCTAGCATACGCATCATCGTTGCAGTCGTGAGCGTGCTTGGTGCCTGTATTGGATTGGGCTGGTCGGTAAATCGTTCTTTTCCTTGGGACGTGGCTGGAACGATTGGGTTGGGTGTTATGGGTAAAGTGTTGTTGCCTATATCGATGGTGTTTGGACCCAAATGGGGACTTCCTCTATTGGCGATTGGTTGGTGGCAATTGTGGCGTATGAGATGGGGATGGTCAATACGCCTGTCTCCTCAAGGTGCCCTTGCCTTGTTGGTGGGGGTATTTGCTGTTTGGAATGCTCAACAGCCATTGATTGATACGGACAGTCTTTATTACCATGCTGCGCTTCCGAAGCACATGTGGCTTCAGGATTCCTTGCTGGGTGGAGAGCTTCATCCAAATGGCTCTAGACCTCTGATATGGCATCTGCCTCTTACTCTAGCATATGGCCTTGGGGGACTCAATGCGATTGTCCTGATGGCTTCATGGGTTGCAATAGCCGCTTGGTTCTCCCTCAGTCAGACATGTGAACGAATGGCCAAAGGAACAGGATGGTGGGTTTGGCTGCTTGTGCTGGGATCGTATTCTTTACTTGAGCAGACAATGGTTGTCGCCAATAATATGGTGGTCTTATGGTGGGTGACACTTGCCTATCGAGAGAGACATAGAACCTTGGTATGGGGGGCTTTACTGGGGTTTGCTGTGGCTGGAAAATTTACAGCTGCTGCGGTGGTCGGGTTGATTGGATGCATGACGAAGCGTTCTTTAGTGTCAAAGGTTCAGGCAGCTTGTATGGGGGGGATGCTTATTTCAGTTTGGTTGATTCGAAATTGGAGTGAAGGCTTGCATCCACTATTTCCGTATGCGGGCTGGGATATGAGTATTCAGTTTCTATGGGTTGAAAAATATGGCATGGGTCGGTCATGGCAGGATTTTCCTCTTACCCCTTGGAATTTGTTGGTTCATGCAGAGATAGATAGTTTTCAGTTTTTGGGTCGATTGACTCCGGCGATGGGGTTGCTGGCCGTATGGGGTGCATATGCGATTGTTCGACAGTATCATTGGCGGGAAGGGCTGATTTTATTGGGAGCATTTGTTTGGTGGTTCATGGGACCACATTGGATTCGTCATCTTTTTCCAATGATGGGACTGTTTATTTTGTTCAGTGTGCATGGCTTATCTGTACGGTGGTTCCATCATGTATTGATGGGATTGGCCTGCTTGATTGGGCTGCCCACCAATCTATCTCCTTTCGTTACAATGGAAGTGGACCGTGTAAGTGGCAAATTAGAACCCCCTGGTATATCGGCGACGCAATGGCTCAATAAACATGCTCATGATGGATCGGTGGCTCTTTTTTGTTTGTGGACCGGAGCCCTGTTGGAGCGTCCCTATGTACTATCTTCTGTGGAGGACCATACGCCGATACGACATTGGAGTTTAAAGTTCGGAGAGGATGCAATACTTCGATTGAAAGAGAATGGGGTTCGATATGTGGCATTTGGACCTCATACCTTTTATCCTTCCGCCTATCCATTTTTGACTCATACAGAGCTTCAAACAAATTGGATCAATCCAATGCTTCAACTCGAAGACCTTCTTTTAGAGCAGGGGCGATGGGTCGTTCGTCTAGATGGAGTCAATATATATCGTTTGGATTGACTGTATGAAGAAGAGGACCTCGTTGGCTACAGATAGAACTCGAATTCAGTTCGTGTCATCATTCATTCG
>CALDQI010000827.1:0-10011 GCA_937911635.1 uncultured Pseudomonadota bacterium
GCTGTCGACGATTTCGATGTGCGCTCTTTGTTCATCATGCTCGAGAAGTGACCCGCGGGATTGAACCAAAGTTCTTCAAGGACTTTTACTTTTCCTACAAAGCCTGCGACAAGTGGTCTACCCCCGAATCAAAAGACACTTCTGAGGAAGAAGTCGCTGAAACAACCAGTGAAGACATCATCGCTGCACTACCAGAGTATGTAGAAGACAACGATACTCAGAGCATCATTCAAGTTGCCCTCTTCCAGCACCTACACGACATGTGGCCCAAACGCGTACACTTTACTGAGCTGATGGATATTGCATCCGCCTTCAAAGGAGAGCCCCTTAGTGATACAGAAGTATTGAGTCTCGCTGAACTCTTCCAGACCCTCTACTTAAAAGAGGTCATTCACGCTCACCTCTACCGCCCTTCTGTCGCGAACAGCATCCCGACACACCCCCACCTCAACGGTGTGGCACGATATCAAGCCACCTACCAAGAGGTCATCAGCACCCAATTGCACGATATGGTTGTCGTACGAGATGAATGGGTACGAGAGATGGTGACACTGATGGATGGAACGCGTACCGTTGAAGAGATTGCCGAAGCTCTGTATGCAGTGATGACAACGGGTGACCTTCCCCCACTCGAATGCAAGAATGATGCTGGTGAGGAGATTGTTGGAAAGGATGGCATCCTTGAGGTACTGCGTACGAGGATGCTCGAGATTTTGGCGTCGTTTTTGGAGAATGGGGCATTGCTCTAGGCATCAGCGCTGACCCAGAATACTCAGCAATCTTTCTCTGAATATTGGAAAATCCGAGATGTTGTTGTGCCCGGCCCCTTCAACCGTATGTAGAGTAATCTTTTCAGACAATTCAGCCAACCTTACCGATGAGGTATAGGGAATGAGTTCGTCCTTTGTGCCGTGAAACAAGTGCACTGGATACTCGGTGTTCGCTATGTACTGATCAGTCGACAATTGATAGCGAATGAGGAACTTGGGGAGGAATGGATATATGCTCTTCACCAAATCAGGGAAGTTGTAATACGGCGTTTCCAACAGGAGTACCTTCGGTGGATGCATCTTCGCTAGCTTTGCCGCTACTCCAGAACCTATCGAGCGTCCGTAGATGATGAACTCTTTGCCTTCGTACCGCTCTAATGCAGCCTGATACAGGGCTTCGGCATCGGCGTGTAAGTCCGTCTCTGATTGAATCGAACCGGTTGACTTCCCATACCCTCGATAGTCGATGATCCAGAAGTCGTACGGTGCATACTGAAAGTCTTCATAGACGTAGGCCCAGGATGCCAAGTTCCCAGCATTCCCGTGCAGATAGAGCACCACCCCTTTGCTATCCGGTTTGGTGAACAAAATGGAGTTGATTTCTTCACCACCCGATTCTAGAGTGACTTCTTCAAAAGGAATGTTGAAGGTGTGCTTGTAGTCTTTGGGCAGCTTGGTTGGGAAGAAGATGATTTTCTCCTGCACAAAATAGAGCAGCAAAAACACTACGGCGACTAGAATAATAATTCCAAACAGCAGCTTCACCATCCATTGTATACCTACAATTTTCAACCTACACTCTCGATGCTTAACTCACAGTTGAATCTGGTTGAATACCGACTCAACCCAATCGATGAACGAGCACACCACCACGCAATTTCGGCTCAAACCAGGTACTCTTTGGAGGCATCAAACGATCGGCATCGGCAACAGCTAGCAGCTGGTCCATACCCGTCGCAAACATACAAAATGCCACGCCCCCTTTGGCGTCGACGGCTGCAGATAGTGCCTGAGGTCCGCGGATCCCACCCACAAACTTGATTCTATCGTTGGTTCGTGGATTTTCAATACCCAAAATCGGTGCCAACACGTTGTTCTGCAGAATCGAAGCGTCTAAACTTTCCACCACATCCTCTGACAAAATGCCAGTTTTCGGGGTGATCAAATGCCATGCACCGTCCAAATACATCGTCATCGTCTGACGTCTTGGGGGTTCTGGACTGTCGGATGGTGTGATGTCAAAACCTGCAGCCACTTTGGCGACAAACTCTTCTTGAGAGTGCCCGTTGAAATCTGCTACAACACGATTGTACGGCAAGACTTCAAGTTCCGAATCGGCAAATATACCGGCAAGGAAATACCCACTGGTTCCAGAACGCTCCCGCAATTTGGCGACACGAGAAGCCGCAGCAGAACGGTGGTGTCCATCGGCAATGTAGAGGGCTTCAACATCGGAAAAGGCACTTTGTATCGCCTCAACAAGTGCTGTATCCTTAATGACGGTGAGACTATGCGTCACCTCGTCTCCTGTTGTGACCGACCAGTCTGCGTCCAACCCTTTCGCTTGATTGATCGCCGCTTGTACAACGGCATACTGATCTCGATAGGTCAAGAACACCAGCCCAGTTTGAGCGCCTAAGATATCGATGTGATCTGTACGGTCCTGTTCTTTGACAGGTCGCGTCAGTTCATGCTTCTTGATGAGATTTTGATCGTACTCTTCGGTATCGCATAGCGCCATCAGCCCCGTTTGGGTACGCCCCTTCCAAGTTTGTGTGTATAGGTAAAAGCACGGTGTATCGTCTTGAACCAGCCAACCATCTTCGATGTATTTCAGAAGATTCTCACCCGCCTTCTCATAGGCTTCGCGGCCGTGTGAATCTGATCCTTCTGGCAAATCTACTTCTGAACGGGTCACTCGTAGGAAAGATTTTGGAATACGAGACACAATCTCCCGAGCCTCTGCTTCATCGAGGACATCATAGGGCGGTGCAATGATTTCAGATGCGAGTGCTGACTGGGGACGGACCCCACAAAATGGACGTAGGTTACTCATAATTTCTCCAAACACACTAAGGGTTTAAGATAAGCGAAATATTATTGATCTAGAGTCGCATTGGCAGTGAACTGGATTGTACACGGTGTGGGAAACTGATCATTGATATCAGAGCACGAGAGTGGAAAAGCATAATCGACTTCCAAACAGGTCAACGTCAAGGTGAACGTATTGGTTAACGACATTGTGTCGGCGAATACACCCGTCACCGCAGTATCAATCGTCATTTTAATATCCATATCGTTGCCAAAATCATCGGTGTACACCTTCTCAAACCACTGCTCTACTGAAGCGTTCTCACAAATGTATCCACCAGCATCTGGACTATCTGGATCCACCATTGTACAGGCAGTCCCAGCATCCATGGCATCGTCTGCCATCACTGTGAAACCACCTTCTGCTCCTGTAAGGTTAAATCCAACAGGGTCTGTCAATTCACCTTCAGTCGCAGAATCTAACTGACAGGTTGTCCCAGCCTCAATCAGTTCGCCTCCACTATACGTCCAATGTCCGTCCATCGGTGCAAACGGTGTGGGTGGCAAGTCTGTTTCGGCAGTCTCTGCTGTATCTACAGGTTCCGCTGCTGTTTCTTGCACACTGGTATCGGTGGTTTTATCGCCACAGGCGAGAATTGTCATCAACATTAACATTGGATCTCCATCGTTTATCGTTTATGTAAAACTATATCGAAATCATGGTGGAGTTTCTAGGAAAAATGTTGAGTTTAGCCATTCAACTTAAACGGTTCGTTATGAATACAGCAGTCTAAACGACAAAGAAGAATTACTTTCGTAATTCTTCTTGAACTGCAAGGGAGATTTAACAGGAGTTAAAACTCCCGATACAAAAGAATATGTAATAGTCTTTTAAAGGTACACGAACAACGGAACATTGTTCAAAATAGCCAGTATATACCATTTATTCCCAAGCAACATGCATGTCAAGACCATCAAAATGGTCTCTGTGTGCCTGTTCACTCGAAATCTCTTTGGCATAGAGGACAAATGGATCGTCTAAGGATGCGCTGTTCGAAATGTTGGGATGAGAGGACAATGCTTTGGGAATCACCATATTTGGATTCATCGACACACTCAAGCAACTCAGTTTTGTTAACGTGTGAACTTCTTGAGGAATGGTGGACAGGTAATTGTGATACAGGATCAACCGCTCCAGATTTGAAAACTCAAATATTTCGGCTGGCATCTCATTTAACCCGCACTCGACCAATTCTAAATACCAAATATCTTTTGGAACAAATCTCAGTAGAAGGGAAACCAACTCTGTTGACCACCCATTGAGGACCACCCGACCATCGACAAATATTTCTTCACAAGACGATCGAATATAGGAGGCACAGAGTTCACTCGGATAGTCCCGAAAATGCTTCAGCCACGCTGACAATCCCTGCAATGGAATCCGTAAGTACTCGATATATTCGGTGTCAGCATCTTCTACTGCCCCAGCATGCAACCTTAGAACCAACTCGGCCAATGTTGGAGAGATAAAGCCTGTAACAATCCGGTCCCATCTTTCCATCCAAGCAGATAAAAACTCGTTTCTCCAATCCAATGGTTCGCCATGCCATCCCCATGCCCAACAAGCACGCATGGCTACTTTGGATATGCCTTCGAAACCACATAGGTACTCCTCCAACACGTCCATGTCACAATACAAATCGAGATCTGAGATAAATTCGACTATATTCTCGTCTGTAAATGGCTTTGCCAAATACTCCTCTAAACGCTCCCAAGGGCACACCTCCAACACCTCTGAGACAGCGGGGTCAAGAGACTTCTGTTTATAATACTCCGTAGACAAATTTCGCTCTTTAAGTATGGATTCAATCTGACGAATGGCATCATTCGGAACATTGCGCAATCCAGCCCGAATCATCCGATCGAGCACCAAGTACCCTTCTTCGGACAAATCACCACACAGAGATTTCATGGTACGGTCTGAGAATGTGGAACTTGTGCCAGAAAACAAACAACCAAAGGGAATGCCTGCTTCTTTGGGATGCTTCAACAGATAATCAATACATTTATAGCGATTACCAGAGCAATTCATCGATAGTGGATAACCCAGTCCCAACAACAATCGTGTTTCGGCTGTATGACCTATCTGAAATCTAGAACTGTGATACAGATGTTCTGGTTCATCAAGCCAATCTCGATCGTATCGCTCACCTCGTTCTCGAGCATCTTGACGGTGATGATTGATCATTGAGTCAATCACATCATCGATATTACTCAACAGCTCCACCTCAATGTGGCTTGGAATGTTGCGTAAGGCTTTAAAAGCAGTTGATTGAACGTTCCAGACTTTGACGTTTTGCAGCTTAGGAAACGTCGAAAAGTCATATTGAATGTATTCCAACTGGGCTTCAATCAAGCGTTCTCTCAACGTACCGGCTTTCATAGTTGGATCAAACCGGAGATACAACTCAATCTCGGGAGCCGAACCCCAGGTATTTGAAAACAAGCTATGTTGCCAACGTATTTCGTCTATGTCGTGAACCGTATCCCAATTCAATGTCGGCTCATCATATGATAGGAATGGAAAATTACCATCGACACCATTGTGATTACAAGAACTGCCCTTCTTACATTGAATCTCTTTTGTAAAAGGTGATGTGGCGAGAAACATATCGACTTGATCACCACGCACCCCTGTGACTACCTTCAACTGAAAACTGGACTGTCCTGCAATTATAGACATGTCCATTTGTTCGTCGATTGTTGTTCTAGAACCAATGGTTGTCAACAAGCGACAAAACTTGTGGCACTCTGTATTTACATCTTCGGTGTTATCTGACACTTCGAAGACAAACTGAACATCGTAATTCAGATCAAAAATCAACGAATCAAATGTCCAGGATTCAATCCATTGTGCACCTGCAAAGTCAGACAAGTGAACACATTTGAACGCTTTAGAATACTTCAACGACATTGGTGTATGTTCTTCCGCTTCAGACCAGCTCACACCTTTCAAATTAATGACGCACTTCTCCAAGGGCAACAAATCCAACTTGGGATGTAGGCGATGGATATTGCGCACAGGTAAAACCCGTATCTGTTGCAACGGAAGGATATTCTCATCCTTTCCTTGATCGAGCAACCAACCAATCATGTCCCAAATCATTTGAGACTTGTCATCTATCTGACGTGGCAAGCGATTTTCTGTCCATGGATTGGGCAGGGAAAACATATCCAGTGCGATTTCAGGGGAACTAGGACCTATCGATCGCAGCAACTCAATTCCTTGATTGACGTCTTCTTCAGCACCGTTGAACAACTCGAGTATTTTTTGACTGTATGGATGGTACATTGTCTCCTCCCACTCATCACTTCATACTTAACTTTATATTGACCTAGTAACTAACATACAACATCAAGATACTACACCTCGACTAGGTGCTGCGCACAGGTAGGACGATTTGCGTATGCAAGTCGGACTACCTGTGTTCGACACTATCTTGTCGCGATTATCAACCATCGGATTGCGTAGGGAGATTTGGGTAGCCAAACAGACCTGCGCAATCCGATGGTTGATAATAAGGACAAGATAGTGGTTGTCTACCCTGACGGTTCATCAGGACTTTTGGTAAAACCAAAAAAGCCAGCGTGTTCAATCTACGATGTTTAATCAGCACTGTCAATCAAAGTAACCGATGTGTAACTTCCATAGCCAGTTGTTGTCGACATCTGACAAACTCAGTCCCCTTGCATGAACCTTTTTCAGATTTGGCAATGATTTCAAGATCTCTGGCAATTCGGTGAGTTTGGTAAAAGACACACTGATAATTTCTAACTCTGTCATTGTACTTAGACTTGTGGGCAGTTCCGTAATATTCAGGCCGTATAGCATCAGTCTTTTCAAATGAACAAATCGACCTAAATTCGGAGGCAGTTGTTTGAATGGAAAATTCACCACCTCCAAATGTTCTATATCCACAGGTAACATCGATAGAGCATTTGTCAGATCTGACAAAGACCAATTTTGCAGACCTGCATGATCAAATGTACACTTTTGGGTTTGATGAACTTCAAACCATTTGATGAGGTAAGCCCTCACGTTATCATACTGCTTGGCTCTTTCCAACCAAAACGGTAGCCACTTCAAGGACGTATCGACAAAGACCCCCAGTTTAAATAATGCCAATATGCGGCTGACCAACTCGCCTCTAGACTGACAAGTCTTATATGTGTCGGATTTTTGAATGCCTATCTGTACAGTTTGCGTGTAGAAGATCTCCTGTAAATATTCTGCAGACAATTCCCAAATGACTTTGTCAAACCAATATTGTTCTCCAGTCATCAATCCATGCGCATCTATTGGAATCAACACCCCTTGTGTAAACATCCACTGCACGATTGAGAGCATACTGGTATGTCCATTGGATGACGTCAATTTCGGCGTTACAAATGAGGATTGTTGCCACCATTTGAGTAACAACGTCAACTCATCTGGGTGATCTGCAACATACCCTAAAATGTGAATCGTGCGTTTGGCATCAAGTTGTAAACAATACATATGCCTATCGAGCAACCAACGAAGAAAAGAAATGGATTCTTTTGTCATGGCGTCTGTAAATACAGGTGGCGTCGATTGTAATCCTAGCCAGGTGTACACGCTGTCCCAACTCGAAGGTGTATCTACAGCATATCTAAGAACAAACGAAGGATTCAATCCGAGATCTTGCTGAGAGTGACGCCACACCAACATACGAAAGGATTGATCGTCTTGTATGATTTCAAACCATTTTCGAGGTTGGGTTGTCGATTTCACAGCTTGTTGCTCAACCATGTACTTATTGCAGTACCAAACCACAAACATTTCTTGGATTGGCGTACTCACCTGTTGAATCCACGTGATGATCTGTGATGTCCCGAACCACTCAAATATCATGCCCAACAATTGATCATACATCGGTAACGTATCGTGGGCTTTCAACATACGAGCAATATTCGTGGTTCCAACATGTGCAATTTTTAATGTACCCACCACATTTTGATGATAGCAACTCAACAGACTTTTGAGACAACCCACGGATACAAAATCTATTCCTGTGGTTGTTTGATGGTGTATCGAATCTAAAATCAAGGCAAACAACACGTCACGATGCTTACTGGGCACAAATGTGTAGGTTTGAATGTGCTGAATAAACCATTGAGCTCGAGTTAGATGGGATGACTTCACGAATGTGGGATCGGTGTACGTATACTTCTGATAACGCAGAAGCAGACCGTCATCGTCTGAATTGAGCCATTCGCTCCAAACTTCACTCATCGACCCCGATTCTATACGCGCCAAGCTCTTAACTGCATTGCGGCGTCTCAAATCTGACTGAATCTTAAATGGGTTTCGAATATTGAGTAACCCAATCTCTAGATTGCGATTGGATACTGTCACTGATACATTCGGGAATCGTGATTGAACATCTTCGATCTCGGTGTGACAATTGAACACGTGCAAACGATTCATATTGGGAAAACGGTTCAACTCATTGAGGTAAAACTCGTCGACTTTTACCGTTGTTACACGTTCATTTAAGGGAAGGGTAACATTCCCATCAAAGTGGACTTCTTGCCGAATTATCCGACCAAAGTCCTCTTCCATCCAGTGGAGCTGTCTGACTGGAGAAACGATGGACCAATCTACCTCTTCCAGTAATATGGAGAGTACCTGCGTTCCTATGATAATCGTTCTATCGAACGGGAAATACGTAAATATTTCATTTGGATCGACACCATCGTTCATGGTTGCAACCAACAATTCGGATGATGCCTTGACGGGGATACTGTTGAGATGGTCAGATAACCGCCAACCCACATCAAAGATCACCCGCTCTAGAGAAGGGAAGTCTATCCAAGGGAAATCCTGAATGCTGTCACATACAACAGAGACTACGCGGTGAGATAAAGGGCTCTCAATATCTGATGACAGTATAACCTTATTGTACTGTTGCCAATAAATATTCTCTATTGGATGAACCGTACTCCAATCCAGTGTTGGATTCAACTCCTGACATTGAAGGTGATTCAAGTTTGAATAGGTGTTCAAAATATGCTTGAGCGACAGTTTGTGTGCTACAGCCGTCAAAGCCAACATTGACACTTTATCAAAAGTGCCACTCAAAAACTGTTTGAGAACCCCTTCTATATGAGAGTACGTATGCTGTACACGAGAATACGAATTCTTCGGACTTGGAAATTGTTTATTGATGCTGGATCCAGAACCATTTAAGTGTATTTCAATTCGACCAACTGCAGGATCGATGATGTGCAACCGCTTACATAGCCACTTCGTAAGAAGATTGAGATGTGATTCACTGTATGGAATCTCCACGGTGTACAATGTCAACTTTGGTGCATTCTTCAGCCATCCCGCAGCCTGCTGACTGGATACATACTGCAGAGAAAATGTTGTGTTTACAAGTCTAGACAAGGAACGGTGCAAAACAATTCCATCGCTCAGTCGTATATCTTGAATCTGTAACAGTTTTTTATCTAATTCCGGGTCACGGGCCTGTAACATCCAATCCAACAGATCAAAGATGAACTGTGGGGTTGCGATAGAACTGCGTACTTTGCATGTAGAAAAGGGATTGCTCAAGTCGGAAAAGAACTTTGCACACAACATAGGCTGGATAGGACCCAATGTACGAAGCAGTTCAAGCGCTTGATTTTGATCTTCTGTCTTATGAGATTGAAATAATGTAAGTATTTTTTGAGCGTGGGTGGGCATTTTTCTTCCAAAATCAGATTTATTTCAATGTATCACTCACAAAATTTGACACAAAAAAAATAAAAATAAGCACAAACCCAAACAGGAATGTGCCTTTTTATTAAAAAATTCAGAAGAATTCTGAATTTCCCGATCGAGAAAGTGAAGATCGGGAAAGGTACTGATCACGGAGGACCCCCGTATCAACTATCTATACCATATAACCCTTTAGATTGCCAAGTTCTATTCATCAAAGAACTGACAGCTCTTTGAAATATAGTTGTAGTTATACAATTGCTGCGGACATTTCAGAGACCATATATGAGATGTTCTCCCCCTTTTCCATTGAATGCATCCACAATAAAATAAAGCACAAACCCAAACAGGAATGTGCTTATTTAGAAGAAATTTCGGCAGAAATGTCCCGATCGCACGTAGCACGGGTGCGAAGTGATTTAC
>CALDQI010000828.1:0-9235 GCA_937911635.1 uncultured Pseudomonadota bacterium
GTGCAATAGGGTCTAGGCCAGTTAATTTTCATTTAGAGGCTTTAAAGAAGCTTGGCGCAAGCATAGAGCTGAAAAATGGTTATATTGAAGCAAGCGCAAAAAGATTAAAGGGCGCAAGTATTAATTTTGAGGGTATAACGGTAACCGGTACTGAAAACATCATGATGGCCGCGGTCCTCGCTGATGGAATCACGACCATTCACAATGCTGCACGAGAGCCTGAGATCGTTGACCTGGCAAATTTTCTACGTAGTATGGGAGCCCGTATCCAAGGAGATGGGACGTCTACGTTGATTATTGATGGTGTCCCTGCACTTCGACCCTCTCGTCAACCATATTCGGTAATGGGTGATCGAATTGAGGCTGCGACATACATTGTGGGTGCTGTAATGACCCGCGGGAATGTCACTCTAACAGGTGTTCCTGTTGCAGATCTGGCTTTTCTGTGCAACATTGTAAAAGAAGCAGGTGGAACCATTGATATTCACAATGCAAGTTCCTTAACTGTTTCTCACTCGGGTCCAATACGACCAGTTTCTGTTGTTACGGCACCACACCCGGGATTTGCTACAGATATGCAAGCACAATGGATGACTTTAATGAGTATTGCAGAAGGAAGCTGTACAGTAACCGAAAAGATTTTTGAAAATCGTTTTATGCATGTACCCGAATTGACTCGATTGGGAGCCAATGTGCAGACAGATGGTCGTATAGCTCACGTTCAAGGTGTAGAGACCTTTTACGGTGCAACTGTTATGGCTACAGATCTCCGGGCTTCTGCAAGTTTGGTGTTGGCTGGTTTGATAGCAGAAGGTCAGACGGAGGTCCTAAGGGTGTATCACTTGGATCGTGGTTATGCGAAGTTGGTTGAGAAAATGCAATCGTTGGGTGCAACCATCGGTCGATTTGCCTCCTCAGAGACTGTAGAATTGTGAGCCGTCCATTTTAGGACCAATCGAAAGAGTGTGAGAGTAGATGGGAATTTCAGAAAGTGTCATAGAACAAGTTCGCGACCAAGTTCGAATTGAGGACGTGGTTGGTCGAGTTGTCTCTTTGCAACCAGGTGGTCGTGCGGGTGACTTGAAAGGACTTTGTCCATTTCACAATGAAGATACACCAAGCTTTCATGTAGATATGACACGCAATGTCTTTTATTGCTTTGGTTGTCAAGAAGGTGGGGATGTATTCAACTTCGTTCAGAAAACTCGCGGGATTGGATTTATTCAAGCCGTTAGAGAGTTGGCAGATGAACTTGGTGTTGTCGTTACTCAAAGTTCTGAGAGATCCAAAAGGCAGTATCAGAAAAAACAATCTTTGTACGATGTGTGCCAGCTGGCTTGTGACTTCTTCCATAAGCAGCTTATGGTGGCCCCTCAGGGTCAAGAAGCTCGAGATTATTTGACCTCTCGTGGACTTGATTCCGAGGCTAGGATTGATTTCTCATTGGGGTACGCTCCTGCTTCTTCAGAGATATTTTTAACCGCTATGCATGCTTCCAACGTAAAACTGGAAGCCTTGGTTGAGGCTGGTCTGGCTCGTTATCGCAATTCGGATCGACCTAGCGAAGGCGTGTATGCAATGTTTCGAAATCGTCTGATTATCCCCATTCGAAACGCTCAAGGCCGAGTGGTGGCCTTTGGTGGTCGACGTATGCCTTCGGACAATAGTTCCCCCGCAAAATATGTTAACTCTCCCGAAACGCCAATCTATAAAAAGTCTCAAACGTTGTTTGGATTGTCTTTTGCGAGAGGGTCCATTCAGCGAAAAGGGCGCATGATCATCGTTGAGGGCTATTTTGATGTGATAGCTTTACACAGGCAGGGATTTAAAGAAACCATTGCCACGTGCGGAACAGCGCTCACTACAGAGCATGTACAAGTGTTGCGTCCGTTGGCACGTCGAGCCATCGCTTTGTTTGATACTGATGAAGCAGGTGTGCGGGCTGCGGAGAAATCGTTGCCGCTCTTTTGGGAAGGACAAATTGAGCCGCTTCGACTCGCGTTGGGTGAAGCGAAAGATCCAGATGAGTTCTTCATGGAAGAGCAGAATACTGCTGAAACATTTGAACGTCTAGTTTCCAAGGCAGAGCCGCTCTTTGACACCAAGGTGCACACCTTAATTGATAAATTGGGTATGACACCCGGCGCTGTAGAGCAAATAATTGACCAGGTGATTCCGATTGTACAAAAGATGCCAACGTTAGCGCGTCAGGCAAGCATCCAATCTTTGGCTCGAAAGTTGGGTGTCTCGGCAATGTCTATACAGGCCCGAATGCAGAGGGTGAAAGGAGAAGATGTGCAGGTGGGAGAGGGGTATGTGTCTCCCTATCCTAGAACATTTACAGATCTGTTTTGGTTGACCATTCATTTTCCCGAGGAGACCTTGTCCGCATTTGAGGATATTGAAGATCCGAATGCTTTGCACGTGATTCATTTTGGTGTTCCTGTAGCCGTATTGTCCACTAATTTTGAAGAGATTAGTACGTTTGGTCGTCTACTGCAGGGCGAATCCTTGCAAGAAGTCTTACAGGATATCGCTCAAGAATCCTTTCGGAAAATGTTGCTTAAGCAGTCTCTCACAAGTGAATTGTTTGCCGAAGAAAATGCAGCAGCAGCGGCTAAGAACTTGCGAGATAGACTAGAAATGTCAGCCTGTTGGGCGAAAATTAAGATTGTAACCGCAGATTTGAAAAAAATATCTCCCTCTGATCAAACAAAATGGTTAGAACAGTTAACGTTACTGCAAGATCTACGGTCAACCTACGAAGATTTAAGTCGGAAAGCCAACACACCAAATCGGAGTGCATCATGATACTGGCGATTCTACAATGCTTCAATAAAGCTGATACAGCTGTTGATTTTGCAAGGCAATCCCATTTGCAATCTCTCCCTCAATCAAACCCCTCAAGCAGGAGTACTGTGTGATGAAATTTTCAACCCTTGATGGCATCCGTCAAAATTTGGATGACTGGAAAAAGGTCGGTAAAGTAGACAGTGAAGTGTTGTTTGATCAACTGCCCATGGAAGACCTTGGTGCTGATGGCATGGATGATTTGTTGCAGTTTTTACATAAAGAAGGCATCGAATTTGTTGAAACCGATATGGACGTGCAGTGTACGATGGAATCAGAATCATCGACTCAAGAAGATAAGGAAACTGTAGAACAAGATCCGGAAGAGGATGTTCGTCTAGACAGTCCTCTGCCTCGTCATACTTCCAGACGAAGTACAAAACCGACCCGCGTTCAAGTGGACACAGATGATGATTCTGTTCGTGCTTACTTACGCCGGATGGGTAATTTTGACTTGCTGTCTAAGAATGATGAACAGATCATAGCCAAACGGATTCAACGCGGAGAAGAGTTGCTCCTTGGCTCTATTTTTATCACTCCGTGTGCAATCCGCATTCTGAATGTGTTAATCGAGGAAGATGAAGAACGTAAGGTCCGATACAAACGTTCTGGTAAAGAACCCCCTCCGAAATTGAGTGAAGATGGTCGCACATTGAATGATATTCAGGCGGAGATGACACTAACGATAGACAAACTGCAAGATATCCGTGCAGAACTCAAACGTGTCAAAACCAAAAAAGGTACAAAGGAGTTTACAGAGGCATTGGATCTCCTTAGTCAAAAGGCAGTATCGACTATGAAAACCGTCGAAATCCCACGTTCTTTGATACAAGATGCCTGTAAACTGATGACTTCACGAGCCCAAGAGGTTCGAGATTATCAAAAGTCTCTCAAATCCATCGCCAATGAAGTGGGTGTCCCACTGGAAGATTTGCGTAAAGTTATTCGGAAAGTTCGACGAACTCCTGAAAATGGTGGCTATGAGATCATGGAGCAAACGGGCATCGATGAAGCTGGGTGGACAGACATTGACAGTCGTGTTCGCAAAGAAATCCGTCGGATTGATAAAGTTGAAAAGCAAATGGGTCTGCAAAAGCATGATCTGATCGCACTGGCCAAAAATATTCGGAGGGGGATGGCTCTTTCGGAGCGCGGGAAGAAGGAGATGGTTGAATGCAATCTACGTCTTGTAGTGTCGATTGCCAAGAAATCTCAAGGTCGTGGAATGGACTTTTTGGATTTAATTCAAGAGGGGAATATTGGTTTGATAAAGGCGGTGGAAAAGTTTGAGCATGAACGAAACTTAAAGTTCAGTACCTATGCGTCCTGGTGGATTCGTCAATCCATCTCTCGTGCCATTGCGGACCAAGCTAGAACCATTCGTGTACCTGTGCACATGATCGAAACCATCAATAAGATGGTTCGTTTACAGCGCTATTTAATGCAAGAATTTGGTCGTATGCCTTCTCAAGAAGAACTGGCTGATCAAATGGATATGAGCGTAGAGCGATTGGCTCAGATTCAGAAAATCGCAAAGGAGCCCATCTCTCTAGAGATCACAGTTGGTGAGGATGATGATAGTCAGCTGGTAGACTTTATTGAAGATACAGATATTGCGCAACCAGAAGAGATCATTGAGATGCAAGGTTTGCGTGCAGAGGTAGACCGACTTCTGGCTCGTTTAAAGCCTCGTGAGGAACGCGTTTTGCGACGACGATACGGCATTGGTGAAGATTCAAACCAGACGCTGGAAGAAGTGGGATCAGAGTTTGATGTGACACGTGAACGCATTCGTCAGATTCAGTCTCGAGCCATCTTTAAGCTGCGCAAATCTGCTCATAAGTCGAGATTAAAGCCGTATCTAGACAACTAGACAACTAGACAACTAGACAAGGTTGATTGGCCTAGTGTCTCGTACGAGAATACAAAAAGGGAGAGCAATTGCTCTCCCTTTTATTGTTTAGAGTCTGTAGGCTGGGCTTCCAGTTATGGTGCTCCCTTGTCTCCTGGAGGCTTTGCTCCACCGAGAGGTGCTTTTAAGTTTGCCGGTGAGAACTGAAAGTTAATGTCTTTGCGATCTTCATCGATGGGAATACCACCGCCACCTTCGTAGATGACAAACTTTTCGCCCATAGAGGCTTTACCATCATCATCGGCATCAAGTAACAGCTCCAATACAACACGACCGTTGGATTTTGGAACGTTGATACTGTAGGCTCCACCGCCACGTGAGATACTGGCGCTTGTTATGGTACCACCTTCTTCTATTTTGAGGTTTTCCGAGAGCGGGCCATCTTCTTCTGTCGGTTGGAATGAAGGGGTGATTCTCAACACAAATGGGACGTCACATTCATCGCCTTTACAGGTGATGTTACCGGAAATGGTTACATGGTCCATTCCTTCGACACTTTTTTGTGTGTATTGTGGTGGTAGATCTTGACCTCCGAGATCATTGAAGACACCCATGATGGATCCATCCTTTTCAATGTCCTCATCTGATGGGATTGTGAGTTCTTGATTCTCTACCGGTTGTATTTGTCCATCTCCTTCACCTGGACCTGAGCCTTCTGTTCCCGGTGGTGGACCGTCAGGATTACCTCCTTGATTGTTGGCCTCACCTCCATTGTTTTGTCCAGGGGTACCGCCGCCATTGTTACCGGGAGGATTGCCTTGTTCACCACCACCTTGGTTGTTTCCAGATCCATTACTGGGTCCATTGTTTGGTGCCTGAGCTTGATTGTTGCCACCTGGTGTGGGTGCAACATTGCTTCCAGGAGTACTGTTGGGCGAGTTGTTTGGTGTGGGAGGAGTTGGACATGCCATAAGCATCAATAATCCAGTAAAGAGTAGGGGTTTGGTCATATTGACCTCCTGTATAAAATACAATGATGAGTTTAATTTCTAGTCATTCTCTGGCGAGTACGCAATCCCAAAATTGTCAATATGAACCAACTGATCTGATATTTGGGTTCAATAATTTGGCAACGGGCACCGGCCCCTCGAAGTGAAGCGGTTTGATCACAGAGGTCCCCGATTCCATCTCCGTCTTCGTCCTCTTGCAACGGATTGAAATCTTGTGGACAGTTGTCACACACATCTCCCAAACCATCAGAATCCGAATCAAACTCGTCAAAGAATGAGATGTTGGGACAAATATCACACACGTCTCCAATGTCGTCTTCATCCTCATCCTCTTGGTCGGGATTGATGGTTACAATACAATTGTCACACAGATCTCCAACACCATCTGCATCTTGATCGCTTTGTGCTGGATCGGAAATCTCTGGACACACATCACACCCATCACCAAATCCGTCAAGGTCGAAGTCCAATTGATCTTGATTGAATGCTGTAGGGCAATTGTCGCACTCACTACCAATGCCATCCCCATCGTTGTCTATTTGACCAGGGTTTGGATTGCGGGGACAGTTGTCACAGGAGTCACCAATCCCATCCGAATCTGAGTCATTTTGATTGGTATTTGCAGAGAGAGGGCAATTGTCACACTCGTTTCCTACGCCATCTTCGTCGAGGTCTTCTTGACTGGGATTGATGGTTTCAGCACAGTTGTCGCAAGCGTCACCCAGTCCATCTTCATCGATATCGGACTGGTGGAGATTGCTCACCTCAAAACAATTGTCACAGACATCTCCAAGAGTGTCAGAGTCTCGGTCTTGCTGGTCTGCATTTGGGATCTCGATGCAATTGTCGCAGACATCTCCAACCCCATCACAGTCGGTATCTTGTTGATTTGGGTTGTAGACCTCTCCGCAGTTGTCACAGCTGAGCGTGATGGTCAAAATCGTTATGCCTTGAGCATTTTCAAAGGTCACGTTTCCGGCAGATAAACCATCTTGGTCGGTATCATTGTTTGTAACGGGGTAGGCGCATCCATAGGAGAAGTAATCGAAATAGTAATCCGCATTTGGATATGGTATTCCAAAAGGATCCACATTGGCTGCGCAGAGTGGATCACTCAAATCTACAGGGTTCTCATCGGCGACATCAATACCGTTGCAGTTCAGATCTTGATTGATGTCTGAATAGCATACTTCTTGAGCTTCGGATGTTCCGATCCATAAGAAGAATAGAAGGTTCATGGTTGCTCTCCTTCCGTTGATTCTGGTGAAGTGGTGTTCACGTCTGCTTCTTCGGAAGCTTCGGTAGGTACATCAGTTTCAGACGTCTCATTGTCCGATTCTTCATTGTCCGATTTTTCATTGTCTGATTCGTCAAACACGTTCTCTTCATAAATTTCACTGTCTGATTTTGGTTCCACAGGTTCTGGAGTGATAAACTGAATGATCTTATCTGCCCACGGTGCTGATTGGAGGGTTCTGAGTTCTAGTTTGGTCTCTGGCGGGTCTTGACGAATGATGTGAAACTCAACGCGTCTGTTCTCTGCAAGTGCCGCTTCATCTTCCCCGAGATTCTTGGGGAGGGCCTCCCCGTATCCTCTGTGGCTCATTCGATCTGGATGTACACCAACCTCTGCCAAAGCTTTGAAAATGGCTCGAGCGCGTAGGTTGGACAAGTCGTAGTTGTATTGATGTGTACCTTCTTCAGAAGCATGGCCCTCAATAACAACGTGACCGATTTGAACATCATCGTTGATCAACTTTGCTACAAAGGCCAATGTTGGTAGAGAAGATTCAATAATTTGATCGGTTCCAACCACAAACTGGATGTCTTCACGAATGATGATTTGGTCCGCTTCAACCTTGGCGAGTTCTTCGGGTTCCCACTCCTCTTCTTCGATGATGGGGTCTTCGATGACAACGGGCTCTTCAACGATCGGAGTAGGGATGACCTCTTCGATCGGAACCCTGGGCAAACGGTGAACGGTATATCCGAGAAACGCTTGAAACTCAGAGGCGCCATAGCCATCATTCACCCCTTTCGCCAATCCAAACTGCCATACACCGTCTCCTTCTGTCCATTGAATGCCAGAGGTGATTTCTTGGCTGTTCTCAGCACCGCCTTTAAATAGGTTGTTTAAGCCATGCCTTGCGTGATAACTCGTCGTGAGGGCAACCTTCTCAGGCCAGATATTCCACTTTACACCGGCATCCATCACCCATTCATTTCCGAGCACAAAATCCAAGTCGGTGTTGATTGCCGAGCGAAAATGTGGGCCCATTTGCAGAGCAAAGTCGATGTCTTGCCAAGTTGAACTCAGATTGGCCAATGCGCTCAATCTGGGTCCCGTTTCTCCAAGCCAAGCATCGTTTGTACTGGTGGGTATATAGAGATTGCCTTTTGCTCCAATTCGAAGGGAGTCATTTTCATATACGACGCCATACACACCGCCTTGTAGATCTCCGACCCCAACACCATTTCTGGACAGACTGGGTACTTCACTAGACCACTGTAAGGCTAGCGGTAAGGCTGCATGCACTCCAATCTTACTCGAGAAGTCGTACTCCATGCCCACGTGGTTGAGCAATCTTCGTGCGACTACAGCACCTTGATCGATGTTGTTTTCAAGGTAAATGAGCGGGTCACGAACCCAATAGGACTGAATGCCATATCGCAAATAACCGAAGTCATTACCGACAGGCGTACTGATACCGGGGATGCCTTGGGTGGAAAAGGTTGGTTGAATCAAAGAGATATCCGCATTTTGACCATCTGCATGTACATCAGCGATGTATATTGTGCTAGCGAGGCCAACCATGAGAAACTTGCCGAGTTGGTTCATGGTGCCTCCTCATTGGATGGTCTAGATGGTGGCGGGTTGGGCTTTGTGTCCGAGTCTTCCTGAGTGGATTCAATGGAGTCATTTGGTTCTATATCTGTTTCTGAAGCTGGAACTTCTAGAACAAGAGTATCACCCGATTTATCGGTTGAGGTGTCTGTCGCTTCTGATGTCAGCTCCTCAGGAGCCCCTTCAGGATTGGATGAGGCGTTCTCAGTAGAAACCTCTTCCACATCTGTATTGTCGATATCATCAAGAGCATCTTCTGGCGGAAGACCAAACGTCTTCAGTAGTATCCGTTCGGCAGAGTCACGCGAGTGATAATTGGATAGACTGTTTTGACTGTCTGTCATGTAGACAAAAGGGGTGTCGCGTTGGGTATATAAAATGGCTGAAGTACCAAAGAGAAACACACTGGTCCAAAATCGATTTTGTTCACGCGCGGAAAAACCTGGGTCAGGATTGCCCATTGTAAACAATCCAGTAATGGCTAGACCTGTGGCTCCCCATTCTAGAATCTTGCCATTTCGTCTAGAGATGTTTTGTTCATGTTCCAAACGCAATAGCAGAGGCACGTCTTCGCAGACGTTGGCGAAGGTGTGAACGCTGACGTCATCGCCTTCATTGTCGACAACAGTCCACTGTGCACCATTGTCTTTGATGCTGTATCGGATGTTGTCATCCATC
>CALDQI010000829.1:0-2469 GCA_937911635.1 uncultured Pseudomonadota bacterium
TTGAGATTCACGGTTCTGAGGTGGCCAATTCCCTTCAGGTGATCGACCAGCTTGGCGACAACGATGGTGATGGTTTGACAGATATTGTTGTCTCGGCAGTAAACGATGATGTTGTGACCAATCAGCCAGATGTGATCACGTATATGTTCCGAGCAACAGACATCAATGCTGGTGGTTCCTTCGACGTTACAGCAGCCGGTTCGAGCTTTTGGTCCAATCAAAACAATCTGGACTTACTCGGATATGGTGGGACTAGTGCCGACATCGATGGCGATGGTGATGATGACTTGCTGTTGGGTGCTCCCCGTACAGGCTATCAGATTGGTCTGGGCTTACAGAATTTTGACGGCATTTTCGCCTATGGAAACTTTGTTGTGATTGAGGCGGACTTGAATGGCCAGTGAACCGGACTTTGTCTATAGTCCTCCAATCGGTCCCTTAGAGATCGTGCACATTGACAAGGATGTATTGTGCGTTGTCAAACCCAGTGGATTACTCTCCGTTCCCGGTAGAGGTGAGCACGTTAAGGATTCATTGTACACTCGGATATTGATCGAATGGCCACGTGCTAGAGTGGTTCATCGTTTGGATATGGATACATCTGGGATTATGGTTTTTGCATTGAGACGGAAAGCCGAACGAACTTTGAAGATTCAGTTTCAAGAACGGCGGATTCAAAAGCGATATGAGGCCGTCGGATATGGATTGACTCCTCAATCTGGAGTGATTGACGAACCACTGATGGCAGATCCCACAAGAAATCTCCGTCACATTGTCCATCCAAGTGGTAAGACGAGTGAAACCCACTTTGAGAGCCTTATACATCACGCAGAGGTGTCATTGGTCTCTTTGGTGCCCAAAACGGGACGTTCACATCAATTGAGGGTGCATTTGATGCACATCGGTCATCCAATTTTGGGCGATCGGTTTTACTCGCCGCAAGAGGTTTGTTCTAAGTCAGATAGACTGATGCTTCATTCGGCTGAGATAGGCTTTTCTCATCCATATTCCGGTCAACAGATGCACTTTACGGCACCATCAGGGTTTGACTCTTGGCTGAAGACCCATACACTCTAAGCATGCAACACACTTTGTTTTCTCAAGGACCAGTCGTCTATACGATGGAAGGCTGTAAGATAGAGCATCATTCAACATATGTGAGTGACTCGGTAGCAGATCGTTGGATGTCAGCCTTAAAAGAGGAGTTGGCTTGGAGTCAAGACACCATTAAACTGTTCGGTAAAATACACTTGATACCTCGATTGAATGCTTGGTATGGAGACAGTGGTACAGACTTTTCGTATTCGGGCATACCGCTGGAGGCACTGAAATGGACCGACACATTGAAAGAGAT
Source organism: uncultured Pseudomonadota bacterium (assembly GCA_937911635.1). Classification (GTDB taxonomy): domain Bacteria; phylum Myxococcota_A; class UBA796; order UBA796; family UBA796; genus CAJWHX01. The sequence goes on from CALDQI010000829.1 coordinate 1,355, forward strand.
TCGAAGGGACTTGGAACAGCGTTGCGGCGTTTCATTAAACTCCGTCTTGGCGAACTGGTACAGAACTGGGCACGATAAAATGGGCTGGCACAGTGATGATGAGGCGCAGATGTGTCCTGAGTCCCCGATTGTATCACTGAGTCTTGGTGTGGGAAGGAAAATGCAATTCAAATCGAAGGACAAAACGAAGACAGAACGATGGAGTCTTGTACTTGAGCACGGAGATTTGCTCGTGATGTATCCACCAACTCAAGAACGCTTAAAGCACTGCATTCCCATGATGCGAAAAGTTACACAGGGTCGATTGAATTTGACGTTTCGACAGTGTTTGGCAACGTAGGGTTATTGCGGTTGTTTGGGTGCATCTGGGATGGTAATGATTGAAGCACAGCCCATCTGTTGTGCATTTTCAACCGTCGGACACACTCTGTCATATAGAGATTTGGATTTTGACACATGACCATTTAGACGAAGCTGTTGCGCGATATACAGCTGTGCATTTTGTTCTACGTAGGGTGAACCAGCGAGAAGCCACGCTTCTGTCCATTGATGTAAATCAGCATGGAGAACCGCTTGCATAGTGGTGCCCAATTCTTTGTGCCGTTTGCTTTCCCAACCTTCAGGAGTCAAGACTTCAAGAGCTTCCTTGGGTTTGTCTTGTCTACGAAGCATCCATGCGTGGTGAATATCCAATGACGATGGGGGCATGTATTCGAGTCCCAGTTCTTTACGAAGCATGTCCGCGGCATCCAAGTGGCTCGCAGCGATGGCACAGATGTATCCCAATGCCAAAAACTGTTCAGAATGAAGGTGTTGCTGATTCACCTTCGCCAGAGTTTTCATGCAAGATTTTGGGTCACCATCGTTCATAGCCGTTGCGGCTTCATTATACAAGACTTCGTGCGAATCCAACTCACGTGTTGTAACCACCCTTGTGACATTGGAATAGGGCTCGTCTCCCAAAGCAAACTGTAGGGAGAGCAGCAATGGAGTCATTCAGCGCTCGATTTATTGGCTCGAAAAGCCTGTTGCATCTTGTATGCAGAGAATGCACCAAATCCTTTTTCAAGATTCATTTCAAAACTTAGCATCAAAGGAAAATAATTATGCACGAC
>CALDQI010000830.1:0-4380 GCA_937911635.1 uncultured Pseudomonadota bacterium
GTTGCAATTGATATTTCAGGGAATGAATTTACTGATAAATCGCTTGGTAGCATTAACATAGATGGAAGCGTTGGCATGGGACCTCTTGGGAAAGTCATTGCAAGGGATGATTGGCTTGTAGCATTTAATTTTTTAGATAATAATATAACGGAGAATGGTGCAACAATTTTGAAAAAAGCATTAGAAGAAAATGAATCATTAGCTGCAATTGATTTCAGGCCAAAGCCTATGGTTCCATCTGATTTGATTGAGTCTAAAGTGAAACCAACGTTAACGGGAGAATTACCAAAACCAATTTTACATCAATTAGGTCGTCGTGATCCAAAAACTGCTAGTTGGATGATGACACGCATCCCAAAAAAAGGCGTGATAGCCACTCATGAAGCAATACATCAATCGGAATTCTTTTACAGAACCAAAGCTGCCAATGGTGGTTCTGATCAATGGCAACTCTGCATCGGCCTCTGAAATTGTCTCGGGTTCGTTAAAACTTCTGGGGCGGGCATTGATTGTTGGTCAGCGTTCTTATGGAAAAGGTGTTGTGCAAACTGCCGCAGACTTGAGGGGCGGGGATGACCCTGTGGCTCTAAAACTCACCATAGCTCAGTATTTGTTGACGAACGACTACTCGGTACACGAGCAAGATGGCATAGAGCCGCACATTAAAATTGGTCGTATGGATATGAGTGAAATGCCATTTGTATCTATTTTACCAGAGCCCAATGACCTCATGCTACTCCAAGACGGTGAAGATAAAGAATTGGCCTTTGCGATAGATGTATTGAATCACAGTGAGAGTTCGAAGGTAGACGCAATCAAAGATGTGGCGATGACGACCATTGAACTGTGGTCAGACCGAGAGGACTCTGAGATACAAAGTCAGATGAAAGAGCACGGTATTGATTGGGGTGCGACCAACGATCAGGCCGTCCAGAATTTGCGTGTGGAAGTGTTGGCAGAGACGATTGGTATTGCAGGTGAGGAAATGACACTAGAACTGCGTGTTCTTAATTCTGGAGAGGAGATTACCCAATCCCTGCTTTGGCTTCAAGCTGAGAACTCTACATCTCCATGGGATGACGTGGTTGTACCTGTCGGGGTCATCCAAAAGGATTCAAGCCAAGAGGTGACCGTCTCGTTAGACATTCCCGTTGATACGATTCCACGTTATGACAAGATTCAACCAATGTTGCTTCGATCTTGCTGCGCTGAAGTTGAACTCGATCCGATTTACATTCAGGTATCTACTGGGATTCAACATACATTGGATATTCAGGCACAGATCATTCCCACAGAGGGCAACGAGTATCAGTTCCAAGTTACCGCAAAGAATGTCGGGGTACAGGATGTAACTGACTTGAAAGCCCGCATTATTTGGCCGATTGAGGCTCGGCAGATTCGGATGACCACCAATGAATGGACTGTAGATGTATTGGCGTCCGGAGAGACCTCTGTTCAAACCCTTGATTTTATTTCGTATGATCCATTGAAAGATCTTCCGGAGGTCCTACTGCGGATGGACTCTAAGGAGCAAGATAGGTTGTTTCGTCAACCTATTAAGCCGGTTCTTTTAGCTGAATCGCAAAGTGTATCTCTGAAGCCTCCCGTTGTATATGGCGTTCCTCCAGTTTCAGCATCTGTGGATAACCCAGTCGTCTTTGAGCATGTAGTACAAGATGATGGAAAGATTGAGGTATACGAAGCCTGGTTCAACAACGAAAAAATTCATTGGCAAAAGGACGGTGGGACCATTCAAGTCTCCTTAGAACTCGAAGAAGGTCACAATAACCTATATCTAGAGATTTCAGATGATCTTGGATTGGTTCAAAAGAAGGTGTTTACAATCTTCGGCTTAGCGAGTCAAAGTGGCGAAACCCATCTTGGGGAGGATACCATCGAGACCGAGGAAAGCCAAGAATAGTTTGTCGTCGCCACTGTTGTCAACGTACGCAAACGGAGCGAGTTCGGTTAGTGATAGAGTCGTTGTGAGATCAAAACTGTCCATCGTCGGTGTAACACTGGTAAATGTGTTTGGGTCTCCAATGAGTACACTTCCAATTCCTTGAGTGTCGACAACGGTCACGATGAGTTCACCGTCAGGGCTCATTACTCCATACGCGTGTAGTGGATCTGGTATGGTGGAAATTTGGTATTCGTTCCCATCGATGAGTGCATATACTCCAGTGGGTTCTGTAAATACAGACACTGCATTTGGAGTCGTATCGCTAAGCGTCCATTCTGACAGACCTGGATAGGTCTCTGGTAAAGGCGTCAGTGGTGTGAATGCTAGATTGTCTTCTGATGCTGACATATCAAAACTATGCGGTGTAATGGCACCATTGTCCTCAGCCCATAGAATACCGTCACCATTTGCATCTTCTGTGATTTTACAGCTGGAGTAAAACATGTCAGAGATCTCGGCTTCAGCATCCATACTCACACTGGTTCCTGGACTCAACGCAGAGAGTGGAAGCCGAGCATATTGTAAGATACCACTTGTGGATTCACACCCAACAGCATGAATGAAGTTATTCGAGTCGATAAGAACCGATACATCTTCCAACGCAGGTGCTGCGTTTGTGGTTCTAGAAGACAAGTGAAAATAGAAGGTTTGGGTGAGTTGCTTGACGGAGATTCGTAAATAGCGATACAGCCCTTGGCCTGCCGAGTTGAGTTTCTCTTGACCAATGGCACCGATGAAAAACTGATTGTTGGCAACAACAGATTGCATATCAGAGTAGGGATTGCTATCTGGTGAGTCTGTTTTCCCACGCCATCTGAAAAACTCTGTGGGGTCAGTAGATACATCACCTAGGTCAAAAGCCGCTACATAAGAGGCTGAGTAGTAGTTGATGGTGGTCCCATTGATTGGGTTGGTGGTCGCTACGTCATTGGCTCTTGAAGATACGAAAACAGAAGTGTCGTTTGACGTCAGCCGAAGATTTTGCGGATTCGATGCTGTGGAATACAGGAGCCAGGGGCTTTCAGATATGGTTGCAGACAGTCCTCCCAGTTCTGGTGTCTGGGAACAATCTTGAGCGATGCATAGATCGCAGTCATAGTCTAGAACATCCGACATAATCTCATTGGCACCCTCATAACGATCTGGATTCAGGTCATCACAGTCACCACCAGGAAGGTTCCCCGTGCCGTTCAATCCAGTTGTCCGTTCCCCTTCAAAGTCAGTTGGGACGTAGCCATCGCCATCTTGATCGTAGTCATCATCTTCTCCACAATCGGAATCGATACCGTCATACCAAATTTCTACTTGTCCAGGAAAGATAGCTGCATCCTGATCGTCACAGTCACCGCGTTCTAACCCCCCAACATCTGTATTGGAGTCGATGAGCTCATATGCAACGCCATCACCATCTCTGTCGTAATCGTTTTCACCACCGCAGTCAGAATCGACACCATCATACCAATTGTCAATCTCCCCAGGGTTTACAGATGCGTCGATGTCATTACAGTCGCCACCAGGTAGTGTTTCGGGCTCTTCAATATTGGCTGTTTCAAGTCCAACATATTCATCAGGAACAAACTCGTCACCATCTTGGTCGTAGTCATCATTGCCTCGACAGTCAGAATCAACACCGTCGTAAAAGTCGTCGTCAGCACCCGGAAATGATTCTGCATCTTCATCGTTGCAGTCTCCGCCTGGCAATGGAGCGACTTCTACACCATGTGCCGTGGTCATCTTTCCTTGATGCTCTGTTGGAACAAAGCCATCTTTATCCTTGTCAAAGTCGTTGTCCCCCGAACAGTCTCCATCGATACCATCGTACCAGACCTCTTCTAGAAGGGGCGAGACGTTGGGCATTTGGTCGTTGCAGTCGCCTTCTGCAATGGTTACGCCGTCACCATCTTCGTCTACATTGACCAATTCTTTAGTGTAGTCTGCATCACTGATCCACGTACAGCCAGAGAGTACTGTCGCAAGTGTAATGTGTGTCAACAACGGAAGTACTGGGGATTTCATTATAGAGTCTCCATTTCGAACGGGGCGGTCTCAGTCTACATAAATCAAGGTTACTTCACTCTACTAAATTATAGAGAAGAATGTAAGTAAATCTATTGCGATTGATGGTCTTTGTCACTTCTGTGAGTATGGTTGTTGAGTATTATGTTCATCTTAACGAAGTGAAACAGCGGACATTTGATCGATCAGTTGGTTCTAGTAAGACCTCCATACCGGGTTGCTCTAGACTCGTAGTCCAAACCAAACCAGTCGCAGAATCCTCACTACTGGTCCATAAATCTCCAATGAGGTCTTCAAAAGGATGGTTGCTTGTAGCCATGGTTCCAAGCTCATCAATGGTGGGAAGTCGCCAGCCACTGAGTTCGGTACCTTCAAGTGAACCACAAAAATCTTGCGCAGCA
>CALDQI010000831.1:0-6316 GCA_937911635.1 uncultured Pseudomonadota bacterium
TGAGCAAATCTTCCTTCTCTAAATCTGAACGATTTTCTAAGAGTTCTGGAGAAAATTGAACATAGGGAGAGATGGAAAAGGCCTGTTCCCAAGCAAGCTGCACTTGCTCATCCTTATCCAGTAAGTGATGAGCATATCCACGATGCACCCAAATCGTCGCCAACTCTTCTGTCAATGGAACACGCTGTGGACAGGAGATAGAAGCCCTCAAGTCTTCAGATAGACTCAAGGCCTCTTTGGCACTACCCCGTTGTAAGGCCTGCAGGACCATGGTGTGGTCAATATAGGTTCGCTGAGCTTTTGCTTGATCTATCGAGTTGGATCCTGAACCCGTTGTTTCTTGAGACCAGGCTTGAGATAGGCCTATCAGCCAGAGCATTCTTCGCTCCAATCAGCGCTAGATTCAGTCAATTGCAGTGTATAAGTACACTCTTTTCCTTCCTGACTTTTCCCAATGACAATCTGAGTCCGCAAATCTTTATCGTTGCCCTTCTGAGAAACCTTGGCCCGCAGCTTTCCGCTTGGGACATTGTTCAGAACCATGTCTCCTTCACCGTTCCAATCGTATTCAAAACTCTTTTGCTTCAACGAAATAAACAGTTCGCCTGAATCGGTCGTTTTCAGAACAACTTTTGTTGCTGTGGCTGCACCCAAATCTTGTTCGTTGGCTGGATTGCCTTTTGGCAATGTTTTTGTTTCGACAACAGCTGTCGAAACAGGATCAACTGCTTGATCTTTGTTGATATACCAATAGCCAAGTCCTCCACCGAGAAGCAACAGAAACAACCCTCCCCCCATGATCAAAGGTACAGGATTGGTGGCTTTCGGGGGAGATGATTTTGGCGGCAACGCCTTGGGCTTTGGCATAGAAGCGGAAGAAGATTGTTTGGCCCTTCGCACATCTGAATCTGTGACCTTTAATGTATCTTCTACATCAGGTGACGTTGGTTCCAGATCAAGTGTTGCTACCGTAGAAGGCAACGGTGGCGCAGGAATTTCTTCTTTTACATTCGCTACCGATAATGGCGGCGGAAATGACATGCTACTTTGAGTATCTGGATCGTGATCAAGCAAGTTGTCCGTGTTGTCTGAGAAGCTTTCCGAACCGTCTTCAAACAGAACCTCGTTTTCTAACGGATCTGGTTTCGCTTTCGGTTTTTCTAAACTGACTTTACACTTCTCCACCACATCTCTACAAAAAAGCTTGAGAGACCCATCATTGATCTCTTGTGCCAGCTCCTCTGTTTCTTGTAAGATGTGTGCGAGTGAAGGACGCTCTGATTCTTCCCATCTCAACATGCCTCGAAGTAAATCTTGAATCCTGTCTGCAATGTGAGGCTCAAAGTCAACCAAATCCAACTTTTCAAATCGACGTTCCTGTTCTTCGTAGTATTTTTCTTGGCGTACATTCGCCTTTCCATATCGCCCTTGGTAGAGCAGCTCATAAAGCGTCACACCCAAAGCATATACGTCTCCAGACAATCGATCTTCATCTCCTAAAAACCGTTCTGGTGACATGTACGCAGCCGATCCAAAGGCTAGAGCCTGCGTCTCCGCTTCCCTATCTTCAAATTTGGCCTGCGCAGTTCCAAAATCCAAGACTTTCACATCCGCTTCAACGGTGACCATTATATTGGATGGTTTAATATCGCGGTGAATCAGTCGGAGTGGGTCCCCACCCTGTAAAGGCGGACGGTTGTAGGCGGCATCGAGTGCCGAAGCCACTGAAGATATCGTCTCAAATATGACTTTTCTAGGAATGCGCGTACGACTCTTTGCGCAAAAGTTGATGAGGGTTTTGAGATCGACCCCATTTAAATATTCCATGATGATGGCACACTTGCCACCAATCGAAACCAACCCTTCGACCTTGATGATATTTCGATGTTGCAGTCGTCCTAAAACGCGTGCCTCATCGCGAGACCGTTTGATGATTTCATCATGATCAGCCCACTTCGCATGCAACAGTTTTATGGCGACCACTTTTGAAAATTTACTATCGGTGATGATCTCAGCCAAGTATACCTTTCCAAAGGTGCCTTCAGCCAGCTTTTTCAGAAATCGAAATCGTCTCTTTTCCATGCAATCATCTCAATAAAATGGCTTCAAATCATCAACGCAATGAACGTCTTGTACTCTATATCTCATTCAGTACCGTTTAGACCAATATCCTATCACAACTCAATAATATTTTCTGCTTTCTGACCGGTTTTTTGCCTTCTCGCCTCTAGCTATTGACAAATCCCTTCATCTCCATTTGCGACTTCTGTGACATAATGAAGAAGAGACAGGTATTCAATACTGCGTTTTAATGAGCTGCCGAATTGCTTTTGAACCTCTGCCCAATCCCATGAACGACCTGAACGACCAAAAGGCTCCTGTCTTGAAATCAGCAGATCTTCACTCCCAGAGACAAATGCGGTGGCCACCATTATCGTGCTTGATGGAAGTTCTGTCCGACCTCTTTCGATGTCTTCATAAATTGTTTCGAAAGAAATCACTGCAGCCCAGGCTTGTGAGTTGAAAGTGTAGTTTGCTTTGGGGTCCCAGATAATGCGCTCTCCATTGTCTTCTAAAATCAAGTACCGAAGAGCAGCATATCGAGGACGAATCTCTTCCGTTCGAGAACAAAAGACCTCTGTTAAATCCTCATCACTTTTCTTGAGTCGAGCTCGAATTTGAGTTTCCATCTTTTCATAGCGACGAAAATATCGTTTGGATGCACTAATTTGATCTGAACTCAGACCAAACGCCTCCAGATTAGAAGATCGGTTCCCTTTGCTGTACACCAAATCTCCAAGTCGATCGTCATACTCAATATCATTGTCTTCAACCATGACCGTTTCGATGTGCTCTTTCGAGATCAAAAAAGCGTTGAGCCCACCCATGACAAAGATTCCCAGTAAGACCAACCACGCTCGCATTGTAAAGATTGAACTCATAACTCAGCCTTATCCGGTGCATGTACTTCTTTACAATACCCTTCCAAATAGGGCTTCCATTTTCCAAACACATTGTGCGTCGGATAATTTTTACTGTAATAACACACTGCCAAGATGTGATAGGCGATGACTCTATACCCATAGTGTTGCGTTTCTTGAGGCAGATAGGAATTGCAGTTCGGTTCGTCGGTATGACAAAGGTTGTCCCCATAAAAGTGTGCCCCATGATTTCGTTTTTTCACATACCGTTGATAGGCAGGAAGAACGTTGCTTCGCTTCACTTTACCCAAGTACTTCGAGTCATCGTATCCAGCATTGTGGGCCAAAATGGTTGCTTGTACAATGGATCCAGAAGCAGACAGCTCAGCGTCTTCAAATGTTTCTTTCATCAGATTGACTGCAGCAACAGTCGATTGCTCAGTATCTACTCGATCATCCACCCTGCAATAAGAGCCCTTAGAGTAAGAACCAATCCGACAACTCGGCTCTCCTTTGGCATTGACTGTCACATACTCTGCATCTCTTTTCACAGAGTATGGAGGGGACTTTGCGGTAGGACTCCATAGTTTTCCTGTGAGACCCATTTTGCAATCTTTGACCTTGAGCCCCATTCTATATCCTGTCTCCGGCATAAACTGCCAAATACCAGCTGCACAAACGGCAGATACTCTAATTGCGTTGTACTGTGTTTCTTGAAATGGCACACCCGCTAAGACTTCAGGCAAATCAGCTTCTCTCAATGAATCTACAACGAGCGCATAATCGTCTTTCACTAGTTCCAATCGCTTCCAAAACCCAGTCCAACTCGATGTCTTCTTAATTTGATTGGCCACCGCATTGAACAATCGCTGATCCCATAATTTTGGATTGCTCGATAGCCCAGATATCCTGACCCCAACATCTTCCATTTTATCTGCGTTGATTCGCATCACAAAGTCTTCAAAAGGGGCTTGTAGCCCTGCCAAAACAGACGCCTCTACCGGTGCATCAACATCAACCAGTTCCTCATGGTCATACCCTTCGAATTTTGGACCCAATACGGGTGGTGCAGGTTGGAAATACCTCAACACTTGTACAAACATAATGGTTGCCGTACTGGCAATCATACCGAACAACGTGAGATAAAACCACCGTGGATACTTATGAATTCGAATGTTCGTCGCTTTGGTGTTTTGAGACAGTGAAATATCAATCTGATCGCTTGCATTCACTACAGAAGCTAAGGAGTCGGACTTCCAAGCGAACGTTTTGGCCTGAAGAAACACAAAAAGAACCCCGTGTCCAATGGGACCGATATACACCGCCACACCAGGTAACAACGGCACTGGTTTGTATATTGGATCGATTCGACTCCAATCTTCACCTTCATGGGTCGCCACTCGAACCTCGTTGTGTTGAATGGGATGAATCATCACCTTATTGCCCGTATAGCACTCAATCCTTGCATGAATTGGCGCTATGGTTGAATTGGACAACTGCATTCCACCCACACCAGGACTGGAACCAATACTGATTTGCGGTCCCTTATAGACAAACGGTTTGTGTGTAGGCATACTGCGTGACCTAAACAATACTTCTATGTCCCATCTCTCCTGCATTGACTTTCCCTTTTATGATTCGATCGGTTCATTGACTGTGTATAGAAGCATTACTTGACTGGTTTGAGTATGATTGTACACGGCTCACCATCCTTGTACACATCAAAAAGGACATCATGTACATCCATGCTGCTATCTCCAACGTACACACGCCAGTTCCCGACTGGTAAACGAAGCCAAGACACCACATAGTCAATGATAGATCCCATCGGAACGATCCAATTGACCGGTGCGTTGAATCGAACCATTCCATCTGGACTGTGCACTTCCAACGGAATGAGCAAGGTTCTAGTTGGGACAGATGTCAACATCAACTGAGTTTTCTTAAAAGAGGCCAACGTCCGTTTTCCAGAAACGATCTCCCCACGTTCTTTGACTCGATAACAACTCGTTAGTTGACCAGACAAATTCATCCGATTTGGTAACAGTCGATTGAGCAATAAAATAGACACAAGTTGAGAAACGGTGACTTGTGGTGAACACACCTGCTTAATACTCCCACGTCCAGCGCCAAGAGATATCTTATACTTCTGAGGATTAATTGTCGGAAAATTCTTCCGCAGAGGGATTGGGGAACCAAATAAATCTTGTAAATCCGAGAACTGCTGAGGATCTGGAGTGGATATGGGGTTGGAGTGCATGTGAGATGCTGAAGTCTCTGTTGTTTTCTCAGGTTGTGGAGAAGTCGTCTTTTCGGAGACTGGTGATTTCTTCTTAGGACTCTCTGGTTTCCGGACGTTTTTGCTGGCTGGCTGGTTGGGATTCGTCTGATTCTGCGTCTCCTGAGAGATCACCTTGGGTTTTGAGTTTGTTGGTCTAGCCATAATTGCAGTCGCAAAATCTTCATCTGACAACTCATCTGTGAACTCTTCATCCAATCGTTCTCCAAACAGATGTGGTGTGGCATCCATTACGGATTGGGTAAGGGTAGATCGTGAAGATGGCAATTTACCTGTGGTCTCTTGACTGTCTTCATTTCCTACTGACGGAATGGATGGGGCCTGTGGATTCCTCTTCGGTGCGCTGAGCAAAGCAGCCAATCTATTAGCCGTATCATGACTTCTGATCTCTGGAGATGAGGCTGAAACTGTAGGTGTAGTCTGAGACGCAGGCGGCGTTCTTTTGGAAGGCCTCAAAATCGACGCCAGCTTGTCTGGAGCCTTTTGATCGGTACTCAACGAAGGCTCTTGGGGTGGGTTAGACACGATAGGAGCATCGCCCGTAGAATTGTTTACAGATTGAGAAACACTGGATCTCAACGCACTCAGCAAATCATTCCCCAATGCCGACTGTGGCTTTTCAGGTTTTGGGGGTGGTGTCTGAATCACGGGTACCGCAGGTGCAGAAATACTAGACTGACGAAGCATATCCAACAAATTGGCCGGATTTTGAGGCTCAACTTCAGTTGTGTCTGACGGTTGGGTTTCAGCCACTGTTGATTCTTGAGGTTCACCCAACGTTATTTCTTTTAATTTTTGTCGTTTCCTCTCCGCCTCAAGCTCTAAAATCTCCGGAGCCAAGGTGTTTCTATCAAACATTGCCGTTGCTGCGTCTAACAGCTCTATTTCCTGACTGGATCTCAAAATTTGCTGGCTGCAGGCAGACATTAAATCAAAGAGCGACATCCCCTTCAAATGTTGATTCCGTAGCAATGCTTTTCCTGCCCGAATCGCAGTTGTAAAAGAGTTGAAGCGATCTGTACCGTCCAATCTCAAACATTGATCTAAGAAATCATGCGTATGGGGGTCCAACCACCCTGAAACCATGGCTTGATTA
>CALDQI010000832.1:0-1829 GCA_937911635.1 uncultured Pseudomonadota bacterium
CATAATCATGATTTCCAAGTGCTACATAAAACGGAAAATCTAAATTTTCATAGGGCAACTCAAACTTATCTATGAACTGTACATCCTCAACAGAGTCCACTCCAACATCGTAGAAATTGTCCCCCAAATATATGGCAAAATCACACCCTTGCTCTGAGCAGACCCGCTCAACAACATCGGCAACTGCATACTGAGCATCATTTCCTTCACCAGCATCACCAATTGCCACAAACCGGACTTGCCCCTCGCTCTGTTGCACGGGTTCATTGTCATCTTCAGGTTCAGGTTCATAAATGGGAAAGTCTTTCTGAGGTTCGGATTGACAAGCTAGGAGAAATAGAAACATGGAAATGTCCTTAGGTCATATAATAATGGCAGGTTGTATAAACAAAGGTAACACAATGAAGACCTTAGACTTCTCAAAATATAGGCGTATCGGTACAGGAACCATCGGGTTATCAGTGATTATCGGCATATTGTATACTTTTCCGACCCCCTCAAATGATAGACAGTGGACTCTAGATCAAGAAAAGATTCCCATTGTGGAATTAGCTGACAGTACATACACCATCCACAATGTCAGAGACTTTACCTATCAAAGTGAAACCGACTATACTCGAACCTTCAAAACCGTAGCCTTCAATATCAATGATGTACAAACTGTAGACTTTGTCCTCTCACAATTTGCCGATTGGCGAGGTATGGCACACGCATTTGTTACGTTTGGTATTCAAAGAGAATCGAGTATGGAGTACATTGCAATATCGGTCGAGATTCGAAAAGAGATAGATGAAGAGTATTCTCCCATCAAAGGAATGATGAAGCAGTATGAATTGGCCTATGTCATCGCAACGGAAACCGATGCACTCCAGCTTCGAACCAACCACCGGAATGAACCCGTATATCTGTATCCTATGGAGGTCAGTCCTAAAAAGGTACAATCGTTACTGATTAGCATGCTCAACCAAGCGCAACGGTTGGAAACAACACCCGAATTTTACCATACGATTACAAACTCCTGTATGAGCAACCTCGCCAAACATGTCAACCATGTTGAACCAGGGCTGATTCCATTTGGATGGAGTACTATTTTTCCGGGATTTTCAGATGATTTAGCAGTAGATCTTGGGCTTATCGCTACGAATACTACAGCTATTGAAGAGATTCGACAACAACATCTCATCAATAATAAAGCCAAGGACACTACTTTGAATGTGCCATATTCTGAAAAGATCCGGTTGAAATCGGAATAAGTCCCACCTCCATTTCCATTCGAATTGGATACAATAGATTCACACGAAAGGTACCATCCACCATGATGGCTTGAGCGATTTCTGAACCCTCAATCAATTGCAGTCTGTCGCAGCGGATAATTAAGGAGATCCTATGAGAATACCCATCGGTTTATTCATATGGCTTGGCCACAGTGCCTGCCGAACAGATGAGGTTACAATCAAAGCCTACAACGCCTTACCAAGCGTTAGTATCCAATCGCATACAGATGGGGCAATGGTGTTGGATGGTCTATCGGAAACGTTTTATGCACTTGCTTCTGATAGCAATCACCCTGCAAATGAACTCCAAGTGGCATGGTTTTATGGTGATGAGATGATTTGTTCTTGGACGGCCCCAGATGACGGTGGTGGTTCTGTATGCGATATCACTCCAAACGAACAAGAGTTCGTTGTTCGTGTAGAGGTTAGAGATCCTGAGAATGCAGGAGCACTCGATGAAGTCTCACTGACAATCCAACCCTCCTACGCTCCTGAAATCACCGTGTTGTCTCCAACGGATGGAGACATGTATTCCGCTGATGAAAACATCCAGTT
>CALDQI010000833.1:0-10440 GCA_937911635.1 uncultured Pseudomonadota bacterium
CGATAGGGTGTATCCCTTTGCCAATGAACTATGTGATGGTATCGACAATGACTGTGACCTTGTGATTTCGGCTCCGGAAGAAGATAACGATGGTGATGGCTATGTAGAATGTACGATTGACTCAGAAGGTTGGTTTGGTGCCTCAACCATCATTGGTGGGAATGATTGCGATGATACGAACGTTGCAATCAGCCCACAATTGGTAGAGTTGTGTGATGGTATTCCCAATTCTTGTGGTGTATTGCCTGCTGTTGAAATCGATGATGATGGAGATGGATACGTCGAGTGTACTATTGATTCAGGAGGCTGGGTAGGGTCCTCGGGTGTTGTCGGTGGGAACGATTGTGATGACTTTAATACGGGGGTCAATCCGGGATCTGTGGAAGTCTGTGATGGTATCGACAACGATTGTATAAATGGCATCGACGATGGTGTATTGTTGAGCTTTTATTTTGATTCTGATGGAGATGGCTACGGAAATCCAAATAGCAGTACTCAATCCTGTTCTCAACCAAGTGGGTATGTCACCAATACCGGAGACTGTAATGATTCTCAAAGTTTAGCCTATTCAGGAGCAACAGAATCTTGCGACGGTGTAGACAATGATTGTGATGGTCAGGTTGATGAGGGAGTGTTGGGAACCTACTACAATGATTCTGATGGTGATGGTTACGGAAATCCAGGCAGCAGTACTCAATCCTGTTCTCAACCAAGTGGGTATGTCACCAATAGCAATGATTGTAATGACTTCCAGAGTTTAGCCTATACTGGTGCGTCAGAACTTTGCGATGGAGTCGACAATGATTGTGATGGTCAGACTGATGAGGGACTGTTGGGAACCTATTATGTCGATTCTGATGGAGATGGTTACGGAAATCCAAACAGCAGTACCCAATCCTGTTCCCAACCAAATGGGTATGTCACCAATACCGGAGACTGTAATGATTCTCAAATATTAGCTTATACTGGAGCAACGGAATCCTGTGACAGTGTAGACAATGATTGTGATGGTCAGATTGATGAAGGATTGCAAACCACTTATTACAATGATGCGGATAGTGATGGCTATGGAAACACCAATAGTGCTGTTCTTTCTTGCTCACAACCCGGAGGCTATGTCACCAACGCTGGAGATTGCAATGATGCTTCTAGTGCGATTTACCCAAATGCCGGTGAGATCTGTGATGGTTTGGACAACAACTGCAACAACTCGGTAGATGAAGGAGTGATGGGTACGTATTATGTAGATAACGATGGTGATGGATTTGGGTCTACATCGTCAGTACAAGCCTGTAATCTTCAGAGTGGCTATGCCACCAACACCATGGATTGTGATGATAGCAATTCTGCCGCGACATTTTACGGTTCGGATCAGGCATGTGTGCTTCCAAGTTGTTTGGAACTGTACAATGCCAATCAAACACTGGGTTGGCCTGTTTCTGGTGGGAATATGGACGGATACTATTGGATTCAGCCCAATTCTGGTTCGCCATATGGCGCCTGGTGTGACATGACTGGTGGCGGTTGGACGCGTGTATCTAGCATCGAGGCTCATACACATTTGTCTGGCGATATGGTTGCTGTACATCCTGCTCCAATATCGGGCTTGGATGCCACAGATGGACCCTATACTAGAGACAAAGGTGGTAGTCATACGTATTGGTATACATTTACTTTCAATGCATCCTTTACCCAGTTTAAGTTTGACAATTACATTATAAAAGCAAATGCAGTCTCCGGTGATCAAAGCGATCTGAGCCCTCATTTATTTACGGTTTCATCATGGAATCAATGCTATATAAATGGTGGTCACGGTGATATAGGCGCTGGAGGGGTTGCAGATGGACCGATATACTCTTTGGGGACTCAAATGGCTAGTCAATGCTCCAGCTGGGGTGCTTGTTGGTGTAACGATTGTGAATATACTGCAGATCCAGGACCGTACAATTTGTCTGGTCCAGAAACCAAAATGCGCATCATTTGGGGAGAAGGTGGTACTGAATGGGAAGGGTGGTATCCATGGTACAGGGGATACATTTATCTGAGATAGGTCGAATACAACCTTGTTTACTTTGTGCCCCTGATCTAACGACGGGTGATTAATGTGATGCAGTATGACGTGAATAGACTTACTCTTCGCAGGAAGGCAACTCAGTGTATTCAATCGATACCGTGCTACCAGATACAGGAATATTGGATTGAAGAACGACCTCATTGGTACTAGAATCAAAGGTCCAGTCTGTGTGGTCGATGCCGTCAACCGTTACTGTGATGCTATTTTCAGAAGCTGTATTCTGTAACGCAAATCGAGATTGAGAGATGCTTGAGTTGGCGAGGAGTTGGAGCGAGATTGGACTGGTCCAGTCAGAACAAATACTGAGGAACGTTCCCCCAGTGATTTGAGTGGACTCCCAATATCCTGAGCCAAAAAGTGCTGTCCCACCACATCCACTTGGGTAGTCACCCGCTACTGCAGACAATCGAACCAGATTGGGGTCACCTTTCGCAGCATAGATTCGATCGATGTAGGATTGCCATTGCGTTCCGCAGATACCCGGATTCGGAGATTGTTCACATTCATCCGACAGCATGATGATGTGCAGCTGTGCATTGGGTCTGAGGAATCCTTCATTGCACTCACCTGGGGTGGTTTTCTCAACCGCTCGAGTGACATTGGTGAGTAAAGCCTCGGTGAATGAAATGTCATAGGCTCCCGTTTGAACGGCCTGCGCAAAGATCGAATCGTAAGAAGGAGTGGACGGAGTCAAGATACCAGAGTGGTTGCATCCATGATCGGCGTTCACGACCATCACTTGCCAGTCCGATGTGTAGGTTGAAAGCGTGGTGATGAATGTGTTGAATTGTTGACCTAGGGTGACAGCCTCATCGCTCATCGAGCTGCTGAGATCCACAGAGAACAGGATGTCGCTCTTGGGACCTTCTTGAATGGTCCACGACTCGATGTGCTCCGTTGCGAGACCATAGCCCAATGCCGAGAAGGTATAGGGGTGATTGACGGCATCCGATTGAATATCAAACAGGTATTCAATAGGGTCCGTTGTTGAAGGGGTGAATTCGATTCGTAATTCTTCATTGTCTGATGGGGCTAGGGTTAAGGGAATACTGTCATTTGAAATAAAGCCAATGTCATTCTCCTGCGTTGAGACGGCAAAGATCGTTAATGGCGCAGTTCCAATATTGCTGACTTGAAAAGTGTGTTCACTGTAGCATCCGAGAGTTTGTCCTCCCATGTCGATGGGGTTTGGAGTCACAGATAGCATTGGTGCAGTTAACGTACCCATCAATGGAACCTCTACTACGGGAGTATCGATATCATTGCTTCCAACGGATAGGGTTGCATCATTTTGAATCGTTATCGGTTCAAAGACGAAGGGCAACGTAGCAGAATCATTTGGTTCAATCGAAAATTGCGTGAGAGCCGATGGATTTGTAAAAGATGCAGCCTCATCTCCTTGAATGACGACTGAAGATATGTCGAGCGTGGCTTCTCCGACATTGGAGATGGTTAAATTCCGCACAATTGGCTGATCAGAATACTCTCCAAAGTATAGTACTTCCGGTTCGACTTCTATGATGGGTAGAATACCGATTTCAGAATCCGACAGTTTACTTAAATTTTGGTCTTGGCATCCGAGCAATAATACAATCATTGAAATTCCTATCCGTACCGGTTGAATCATATTCTACATCATATTTACGTAATATGAGGTGGATTCTAATTTACCAGCCGGCTGGTCAAATAGTGTCCCAGTAGACACTGAAATGTATCGAATCGTGCATAATATTGATGTTCAATCGATGGCTTGGAGTTCAACATGTACACGACGTTTATCCTTGATGAAGTTGGCAATCGCAAAATTATTATGGATTGGAGAGGGAGTCCTCCCTTCCAGTGGAATGAGGTGAAGGTTGCAGATTTGCTGTCTCAGTATCCAAATCATTGTGCTGGCTTGACCTTTGGATACTTTTGGACGGGGGATGATTGGCACCCGCAACAAAATCGAATTGTCAGTCCAAAGTATGGGTGTTTACCAAATTTTAAGGGTCCGGACTTACCCAGTCCTAGGGGTCCTTTAGAAGGTACAGGTCCTCATACGAGAAAATCGGGGGATCAGTCCGCTCCCAGTTATCTACCGGTTGAAGTTGAAGACCAATTACCCAGCGATCTAGGTAGAGGACGTCCTAGAGTTCGATGTGCCATTTGTGCTTGGAATTTAGGGCTGCCAGAACCATTCGATCGTACTTTACCGAAACCAGAATGTCGTCCAGTAAAACCCCCTGCACCAAATCAGTTCGCAACGATGATGCGTAGTTTGATTGAGGAGGGAAGAGTGACTCGACGACAGCTTGGAGACGCCTTGATTGGGAATCATCGATGGCGCAATCTGGATCGATGGATGGATATTGATCAGGCAGGAAAGAAAAAATTCTATGCGCCGCGTCCAGAACAATGTGCAAGGCTTTGGTCTGTAGTTGGAGAGGTAGATATGGCACCTTATTTGCAAGCGATAGAGGCTGATAAGTTAAACTTTAAGCGAACGCAAGAATGGTCAACGTGGCGTGAGATCCATCAGTATCCTGAGTGGGCAACATTGGAAGACAAGAATGGTCTCGTAGAATACCATCATCATCATTGTGGTCGTGTGACGACGAACTTGGCAGAGGTTACAGCGTACAAAGTGGTTGTGCAGGATCTCGACGGAGTGACTGTTTCACTCCTTCAAGAAGACTGGAAAGATGGAGAGAGCAGTTGGCGGAGCGTCGCAATACCAAAAGACGATTTTTTGACCTTGACGCTGCTGGTCAAATATTTTCCACAGGTACCCGAGTGGCAGGAGACGGATCTCTTTTATTTTGGCCTCACCACAAATAATCAAAGTGATTCGTAAATGTCTCTTGTTTGAAACGTAATCACTCAAGATGGAAGCCATCTGATTGAATGGGTTGCAAACCCTGAGGATTCTTATACACTACCCTCGAACCCAAAAAGAGGAACCAATGACAGAGGGCATTCGATATACCGGCAGTAAAAAAAATATCATCCCTCGCATTTTGTCGATGATTCAAGAACATCGGTTGAATGTGGAAACCGTTCTGGATGCCTGTGCAGGAACCACACGAGTGTCTCAGGCTTTTCGACAAGCCGGATACGCCGTCACAGCAAATGATCTGGCGGTGTACAGCCAGGTGTTTGGACGATGTTATCTCATGAATTACAAGTTAGCCTCTTATTACGAGGACTGGGTTCAGCATCTGAACAACTTGACTGGTATCAACGGTTGGTTCTCCAAACACTATGGTGGATTGGTGACCAAAAACAAGGGTGGGAATGCAGTACAGAAGGATGGTAAGAAGCGTCCATGGCAGAAGCACAATACTCGAAAGTTGGATGCGATTCTGAATGAGATTCCAAAGCTGACGCAAGATGAAGTGGAGCGCTCTGTGTTGCTCACCAGTACGATGCTGGCAATGGATAAAGTCGACAATACAATGGGGCATCAAGTTGCTTATCTTAAAGAATGGTCGAAGCGTAGTTATACTCAAATGACGCTGTCCGTTCCGCATCTCATTCCAGAAGGGAAGCCATGCTCAGTATCTCAAAAATCGGTTTTTGATATTGATAAGGAGTACGATTTGGTGTATCTGGATCCACCTTACGGTACGAACAATCAGAAAACCAAGACCACCCGTGTTCGATATCGGTCTTATTACCACTTGTGGACCACCGTCTGTCAAAATGATGCTCCCACCTTACATGGGGCAGCCCTTCGTCGAAAAGATGCTTCGTCAGATAGATTGCCAGGGGGCATTTCTGTCTTTGAGAATACGGATCACGATACTGTGTACAAAGCGACGGAGAGATTGATAGAGCAACTTGACTGTCGATATGTCATGTTTTCGTACGCGAACAAAGCCAAACTCTCTGAACAAGACCTGCGCGAGATATTTGGAGCATACAAGATTTTGGATTTTGCAGCGTTTGAACACAAAGAAAATGCGATGAAGCACGCTACCATAAACG
Organism: uncultured Pseudomonadota bacterium; assembly: GCA_937911635.1. GTDB lineage: Bacteria > Myxococcota_A > UBA796 > UBA796 > UBA796 > CAJWHX01. Next base: position 6,044 of record CALDQI010000833.1, read on the forward strand.
ACGCTTGGCTAGGTGACCAGAGCAAAAATCAAGAGTTTTTGATTTTGGTAGAGAAATGAGTTTGGCTTTTCCTCCTTTACAGCATTGGTTACTCTACTCTAGAGTTATTCATCTTTGAAGGAAATACCATGACACATACTATTACACGTTTCGCAAAAATAGAAATAGACCAGTTGTTTGGTAGAACCAAGTTAACGTTCCAGAAATCTGAAGCAAAAGGAGTGATGATAGGTTTTGGGCTGAATGGCTGTGGCAAAACGACGATGTTTGATTTATTAAATGCTCTATTTCGTTTGGACTTCTCAAGAATTCTAAGAACAGACTTTGCAAAATTATACATAGAAGGGGTCGCTGCCGATGCTCCATTTAAGTTAACGGTGTCGAGTTGTTTATTAGAAGATGAACCTGCATTACAAGTTCGCTTGGTTACAGATGAGTCTGGTGAGGATGGCTGGACTTGTGATTTTTCAGATGGAGATCTAGATCATAGAAATAGAGACATGATACTTTCAGATTTCGGACGAGATCGGAGGCGTCGACACTCTTTGAGACGACAGAGAAGAAGTATGCCTCGTGGGAGGGGTCATTTTCCGAGACGACGAACTGTGAGTGATTCTTTTAGTGAGTTCAGTGAATTTATTAAGGAGCATTTGAAACTCAATGAATTGCAATTCAATAAAAGAATAGAGAGTATACATCCCGATGGACGAGAGTATTTCGAAGACGCTTTTATTCATTGGCGGAATCAGCGCGCTCATCTGGGTGCTGATGAGGAGGCAAACCATGATTTGGAGATACTTCTATTTTTATTTAAGATATATGTGAAGTTTGTTGAAGATTCTAGACTGACTCTTTTGGGTAGTGGTGAGGACCTAGACGAAGATTTTATCTACGAATCTGACAATAGTAAACTTGAAGACAAGATCTTAGAAGTGATTCGTGAGCCTGCCCGGTTTTTTCGACAACGTATGGAGCAGAGTTCATCAACTTTGGTAGATAGAACGCTGAGTAAGAAGTTTGGGGATCGTAAATTAGAAGAAATCATTGAGGCCCAATGGGAAGAGTTTCTTGGAGCATATCAAGATATCTTTCCGAAGTTAAAGGAAAGCAAAACGGAGCTTACCGGTGGTAACCAAGCTGAGAGAGTAGAGTCAATTCAACATTTGGTAGAAACCCTTGCGACAGAGTACTTAACAACACTTCAATCGATTGGTTTAAGTTCATATGAGGTAAAACATGTGAAGAACCAAGATAGTAACTTTTACGAGGCGAACAAATCTTTAATTCAGTTGCTGATTTTTCAGTATTCATTGGACGTTCTAGAAGCCGTTTCTATTTTTCTGAAAGATGGTGTGTTAACTAAGGCAGACAACTTCGTTTCAATGGCACAATCGAAGCTACCAACAGAAATGAGACTGTCAGTGGAACCCGACCGGGTGACCATTACTATTCAACCAAATGGCTCGAAGATTTCATTGAAGAAGTTGTCCTCCGGGCAGCAGCACCTCTTGACTTTATTGTATTATTTATGTTGGGAAACAGAAGAGCACAGCATTCTCTTGATTGACGAACCAGAGATTTCCTTGAATCTTCAATGGCAAGAACAATTGGGACAAGATTTGGAACGCATTTCCACCGATCACAATGTTCAGTTTTTACTCGCGACCCATTCGCCATATATATTCGGCGACAAGTATGATGAGTTTGGGGTGGAGTTTAGGTCTATTGTCACGTATGAAGAGTGAGGTGAACGTGCCGAATTTTAGTGATAGAATGAGAGATGCAAACCAGAATAGACACCAAGAAAAGTTAAGTAAATATCCTCAATTAAAAAAATATTTTGGTAAATCAACAATCCTTATATTGGTGGAAGGACCGACCGATTGCATGCTGCTCAACAAAGTGGTTTATGCAGTCATTAAAAGTCCTGCAGACCCTTTGTTTTCTTACCCAGACAATAGTCAAGGACAATCTGGGGTGAAGAGAATCCTCGAAGAAGAAGGACCCAAACTGACAGAGTTGATCCAAACCTTGCCAGAGGATGCCCGCAGCGCTTATGCAATTTTTGCCATACTAGATAAGGATAATGAAAAGCATGTTCCATCGGAACATGGTGAATTTAAACTATTTTATTATGACCAGTATGACCTGGAGAACTTTGTCTTTACAAAACATACGTATCGGAACTATCGTGTATCACAAGCGACCTGTCATGTAGAGGATTGGAATATTGAAAAACAGAGAGAGAAACTAGTGACAGACTGCGAGTTGTTAACGGGATTTCGACAAGCATTGAAAGGTGATAAAAATAAAGATATTCAAAAAATTATTCTTGATCATATTCAAACAAAGACAGAGATTAGAGATCTCATAAAAAAGAGATTGAAGTCTTCTAGCGCTAGAAATAGAATGAACTGGAACAACAAATATACACGTGGCAAAGAACTCATTTGGTTGGTCATGGCTTCTGTCAAGAATACTGACTTTAAAAACAATTTCAACACAGTATTGTTAGAACTTATAAATACTTTTATAAAAAGTGAATTTCATGAGAGTCGACTGTACTCTGATTTAAAGAAGTTCCAACAGGATACGTGTAGCAGTTTGCAATTTAAAGTCTATCAATAGGTCCTGTAACTTAAGTTTCACACAGCATTCGATTGAGAAAAATGGGTGTACGAGTTAGATGATCGTGCATTTATACACCCGATTTTGTGGGGGAACTGAGTAAGTGAGTCATCCACACGAGTGTTTTACAAAGGTACAATTATGCAAAAGATTCTTTCGACGCTATTTTTTCTCCTGACATTCCTGCTCACAAACAGTGCGTGGGCGGGTGGTGCACCTGCATCCAAGTCTTCGTTTGATTGGGAGAAGTCATCGATTAAGCAAGTCGCATCTGACTTTGTGATGAAGGTAGGACAGGATCAATTTCAGCAAGCGTATGAATCTGGATCGCCCGATTTACAGCGGGCTCGTTCTATCTCAGATTTTTCTGAGGATATGAAGGATGCCCGTTTTGATCAGGTGAAGAGTGTTGAGTGGGAAAGTGCCATTCCTGCGTTGCCGGCAAATGCAGGGTACAAGCTCAGGGGTCAGGTTACGTTAGACGATGGAGCTCAGGTACCTGTGTATATGCATCTTAAAGGCAATGCACATCTTCCTGCAGAATCGCGATTGATTTGTAAACCGGTCTGTCCGAATCAAGCAGACGAATGTGATGCGGTAGTGAAGACTCGACCAGACCAGTGTGCAGAAAAGGATAAAGAGATCAAGGACTGGAATGACAGTACAGAATGGACGATTCTAGATTATCGCTCGGCAGATGGAATGGGCGCTCGCATGAGTGAAGGTCGTACGACACCACTCGATGTCATATTGCTTGTGTTCACGGGTGGTTTGTTGATTGGGTTCTTGGGCTTGATCTGGTACTACGTCCGCGGTTTGATGGGGGCACCTCGTGAACTGTATTTGCTCTACTTTACCAAAGTGACAGAGTATTCAGCGTATGGTGCGGCAGCCTCGATTATGGTTCCCTTCCTACAAAACGACGTATTGATGAACGGTACCCCTCTCGGAGACTCTAACGGATACCTATACTATACGGTTTGGACCTTAGCCTCTACGGTGATCACCATTATGGTGGGTGCAGTCTGTGATACGATTGGTGTGAAGAAATGTTTGATGATTGGAGCGGTGGCATTGCTCATCTCTCGTGGTTTGATGCCTCTTACAACGAATGTGTATGCTGTAACTCTACTTGGATTCATTCCACTTGCGATTGGGTTCGCGATTACGGGTCCGGTACTTAAAGTGGGTATCAAGAAATTCACAACGATGAAGCAGTCAACGTTGGCATTTGGTTTGTTCTACACCTTAATGAACGTTGGTTTTGCAATCGGTGCTGAGATTGCGGACTATTTCCGTGACCTTTATGGTGATGGTGGTGGTGCAGAACTTTTGGGTATTGAATTCACGACATATCAAATCATCATTTTGGTTGGTTTTGTGTTGAATATCCCTGATTTTATTGCCATTCTCATCATGCGAGATGGTGCTGAAATGTCTGAAAATGGACTGATCATTCCAGAAGAGAAGGAAGAAGACAGTGGGTTGGGGGCAAAACTCGCCGCAACCAAAGCTGAGCGTCTTCCAATTATGCAGCAAGAGTTGGTGAAAACGTTGATAGCAACAACCATTGCTGGTGTCATTGCATATGTGATGGTGCGCAGCAATGTTCACAAATGGGCAGTGGATGTAATTCCCGTTGGAAAGTATTTGTGGGCCTTCATGTCGACGATCATCTTCTTTGCCGTAACAGGTGTTCTCTATGCGGGACTCTCAATTTTGGGTACCATGAACACTGGCTTTGATATCGTGATGAAATCTGTACGTGA
>CALDQI010000834.1:0-11926 GCA_937911635.1 uncultured Pseudomonadota bacterium
GTATCTTATTCCCAAGTAAAATATTTATTGCCCATTTGCCAATCACAACCTTGAATCGATTTCGTAAAAAGTCGATCAATCTTGCTCAACAAGTAAAAGATCACCCTCAGTATCACAAGGACAATGTCCCTCACTGGTGGTTTATCGCTGAGGGGTATCAAAACGGGCAAATCGAAGATATGTTTAATAGCTGTATACATTCTCATGATGAATTACAAAATCTCTTGAAGGAGAATCTCATCACAAAAGGGACAACATTGTTAAAGACTCCCAACCAAGGGTGGAAACCAAATGTCCTTAACTTTGAACTCAGTTGTATTATCAACTCGCGCATGGCTAACGATTTACTATTATTAGATCAAAAGAGCGTCATACAGTAATGAAAAGGGACTCGAGTGTCTATAGTTTGGTGAATCGATACATCAGATAGATACTGTGCCCTAAGTCTCATCTCTCAATCCATCGATTTCCCGAAGATTCTTAGAGATCTTCATGTGCCTGTGATTTCATACTTTTCACAGATTCTAAAAAGGACGTGTTTGCACCTGATAAGTAGAATCACTCTTTGATTTAGACTCACGTTCTCTGAAGTGGCTCGTGTACCTTCTGCAAGGCCTTCGCAGCGGCTTGAACAACTACGGCATCACCATCTTGCAACGCATTGATCAATGTTCCCATCGATGCTGACTCACCAACGATTCCCAGTCCTTCCGCGGCATGCGCTCGAACTCGTGCATCTCGGTGGTTTTGCAAGGCGCGCTCCAAATACGGAACCGCCTTGTTCCCCATCTGTACAATCCCTTGCTCCAGTTCTTCTTCCCAATCTGTCAGTAGTAAATCCACCACCTTCGGCTCACCCAACTTTGCCAATGCCTGCACAGCATAGGCTCCCAAGTAGGCTCCTTTGAGACCCGTAACAGAATTTCGCTGGGCTTCTTGTACAACTTGTAACAGTGGATCGATTGCTTTTGGATCACCAAGCTTGGCTAAGGCTTGAATCATCAGAGGTCTGTTGTCTTGTGCAGGATCCATCAAGCGCTCTATCAAAGCATCCACCACACTTGTATCCCCAATCTCTCCCAATGCTGAAATACTATACCCTCGCACTTTACTGTTCAAGTGATCCAAGTGTGCATGCAATACCTTCTTCGCTTTGGCAGATATCTTGTCCAACTTACCAAGGCTGAATAAAGATTCAGCAATGACGTCATCACTCTCTCTATCCTTCTTGGCGATGACCTTAAGTAAAGCCTTCTCCGCTGAAGCTGCTTTGAGCTTGCCAAGTGATCGGGCGGCCAATTCTCTGAGACTGGCATCGGAGTCTTCAAGCAATACGATCAAAGCAGGAATCGCTGCCTCGCAAGAACGATCAAGCAATAGACGTATCGATTTTTCCTTTAGTTCCACCGAGGCTTCACCGTGCTCGAGGACATAAATAAGTGGTGCTTCAACCTTTTCTTCCAGAGCCAGCAGTGCTTTACGAACATCCAAATATACTTGTTCATCCATCAAATATTGAATCAACGGAAGCATCGCACGTTCGTCTTTTAGAGTTTCTAAATGCTTGACTGCATCAACCCTATATGGAAGTGACATTTGACGCATTGCAGTGATAACTTCGGCCAACGCATCAGTTCCAAGTCGGTTCAGTGCAGATTGGACCATCTCTTGTGTGTATACATCTGCGTGATATTTGGCTTTGAACAAAAAGGGGATCGTTCGTACATCACCCAGTAATCCAAGGGCCACACCCGTCGCATATCGAACATCTTCATCTTCATCTATCAACGTCTGATACAGATCTTTGACCGCACTAAATGCCCCCATTCGACCTAAGGCCAATGCAGCATGCTGTCGTAAGTTGGATTCTTCAGCCCGCAACAGCTCTGTTAAACCAGGCGAACTCTCAACAGCATTTCGCTCTCCCAGTTGCTTAACAGCCAACGTTCGCATGGCTAAGGATTCGGACGGGTTGTTTGCAATGTACATCAACACCTGATTGACTTGGGGTCCTTCGATTGTTCCAATCGCCTGCAATGCGTAGTATTGGATACTGGACGACTCCACGTCAAAAAATGGGAGTACTTCTTGAATATCCAACGCACCCAATCGACCCAAAGAGCGAAGAGCCTGATACGGAACACGGGGATCTGGATCCTGAAGCGCGTTTCGCAAAGATTGAATTGCTTCGGCATTGTCAGCCGTTGCAACTTTTCCGAGTAGATACGCAGCACCAGAACGAACTTCTGGAAACTTTCTATCGACCAAAGCCAATAACAAGGCCTCTGACGTCGCGATTTCCAAAGCGGCTTTGTATGCCTCAACTTTGGGATGCCTATCCTTCTCTAAGTTGGTCCAAAAGGTGCTTTCATCAGACACCATAATGCGTAACAGTATGGTCAAGATTTCATCCGATTGAACACCGTACAGTGCATCAATCGCCTCCAAACATCTCGCATGACTTTTGGACTTTAGTTGTTCAATCATCTCTTGTTGCTTGCTCATATGGATCCTCATCTACATCTCAGACCAGTCCATAAACTGTCTGGATAACAAAGCAAATTCTACTGGCAATAGTGTATCGTAAATTCGACTGGAATACATCCGTTAATACAGATCTGTTTAAATGATTTGATTTTTGCGACACATGACCGACTGTAAAGATGACCCAGCACCATCTCTTATCAATTATTCAATCAGACCTTCTATCGCTCGTACAACTGCTGGAGCGTCGTACTGACCAGACAGATACCGAATCACCCCAGTTTGGTCCACTACGATTTGTCTAGGGAACGGAGCGTAATTTTCCGGTACTGCATACGCACGGTACAGATTTTCACTCTGATCCATCAACGAAGGAATATCGGTTCGAGATTGGGTCAAAAATTGCTCAATTGTACCAGCTGTATTTCCTGCATTGGCCAACAGTACAACCACATTACTGTTGTTTTCAAAGTGATCTGCCACACCATTTGCCACATCTGGAACCTCCAGAGAACAAACCGGTCAGTAATCCGACCACCAAGATAAAAAGAGCACCTTCCCCTCAAAGTCAGACAGTCTCGATGTACCTTCGGAACCATTGCGAGAGACCAACGGCAACGCAAAATCCGGATGCAAGGATCCTTCTCCGGAGTCAGAGGGGCGGATTTCAATAATCCCTGTAGACTCATCTGGGTCATTGCTGGTCCATCGAATACTATTGGGTGCCCAACTGCCATTCGGGGCAGTTACGTAGAACATCTCTCGACCGCCAACCCCTATCGTTGCAGCTTGACCATCATCTTCGGAGTGTTCAACACCAAAACCTGTCGGAATGTCTGTGAACGATATCTCCAAAGATTGCGCACCATAATTGTATACCCACAAAGGCTGGGAGATGGCAGATCCTTCGCGAAAACGCATTGCGATCGGAAGGTGCACTTCGGCACCCCATCGATCGTTAACCTGCTCGAGCACAGTAGATTGATACCAATCCGCAACGATTGCACGCCCTCCAGAAGCAGCCACCCCCATCGCAGAGGACTGTGGATCTTCTTGAGCCAAGGGAAGCAAACCCGTCTCTTGAATCGCATAGATGGTTGTCGTAGCCCATGAAGCCACCCATAAATGGTCTTGATCTAAGGACAAAGAAAATACACTCCCAGGTGGCAAGGCAGATCCCTGTTCTACAAACCGATCATTCTCAATTTCAAATAGCACGACGCCATTTCCACCAAGCCCTATCGCTGCCCGAGAACCATCAAAGTCAATGTCCCGCACTTCACTGTCCAATTGAACCCTGTTTAATTCTATCGGGTTTGCAGAATCGGATACATCTACGAGAACCAGTTCATCTGCATCTGAATAGATCAGTCGATCCGCCACTATATCCACCGCATAGGCATCTGTCGCCGAAATGGTGGACAGTAACTGAACATCGGTGGTGCTTTGATAGAGTTTGAGGCCCCTGTTTCGCCAAGCTACTGCAACGAGTTCATCGTCAACGGCAACCTTCTCATGGACACCAGCCCCCTCAATAAAACCTGCAGGTGTGAGGACTTCACCTTCCTGAAACCGCCACAAGCCCACACGTTCAGTGCGACTGCCAACCACGATCAAATCGCCATCGGAATCAACAGAGTAGCCACGACCATTGTTCTGCTCATTCAAGACACGACCGTCCACTCTAGAAACCAACCCCACTCCACTGACACCCACTTGCACAGCATAGGCATCATCGTAAATGGCGACGTCCACCCACTCATACATGATCTGACCGCCATTACTAGGCGGATCTGGAAAAGTTCCTGTGGTTAGAATGGCATCACCAACTTCATATCCAGGGTCGGAAAGCGACTCTGTATCTTCTGTGTCTGTATCTATCGGTCTATCCTCATCGGAAGGTTCGACATACGGTATTCCAAACTCATCACTTTTGGAGTCTCCTGTACAAGCAGACAATATCAATATGAGAGACGTTAATCGACTACATCTGTGCATGATACCCCGACACCATGTATCGTACTCCGTAACTGCTATTGCCAGTGCAATTATTGCCATAGTTCCCTGACTCGGTAACTACAAAGGTCAACGTATCGCCGGCAGGAACACGTATCCCTCCCGCAAATGAATGTTGAATCGACAAGGCATTCGATGACCCATGGGTTCCATTGTAATTTGCTGAAACTGTCTCAAACTGTCCCAGTATGGAACCGCTGCCCAAAATAAACTCACTTTTATGAGAACGTTTACACGACATATTGGTGAAAGAGGTCAAGATGATATCCTTTACAATTAGGTCTTGATCTGCTGGAGCCGTAAGCAAAACTTTGGTTTCACCATCGTAGGCCGAGCCACCTATCGACACCAACGGGTTTTGCCCATACCCTATCGATGTTCCAGGTAAAGCTTGCACCTGCTGAATGCCAACGCCAATACCCATACCCAGTGTTATTCCACAGAGACTTTTAAACAATCTTCTCATATCCTACTCCATACTCTGTGTAGTGTATCACAGACAAGATGATTGCTACATACAAAGAAACACACATCAAGCAAGCCTGATATGGGTGTACAATACTAACTCGGTTTCACCTTAAAACTTGGTACCTGCCCCCAAACGGAAATACGAACCACCATACCCTAAGTCACCAATGTTGATGTCACCTTCATCTGCTCCGGCACCTTGCAATGAGAAGTTGAGTGCTGTCGCAGCGGATACGCCTGTTTCGCCATAAAAGAACAACTGAGCCTTCTTAGCGATTGGTCGAGTGCGAATCTCTAATCCAAGTGCACCGGTGGCACCAAAACCCAATCCTGAATCATCGATTAGAGTCTTAGAATCTTCATCAAATGAACCGTTGTCACTCATCTGCAATCGATTGTGAATAACTAGACCTTGAGCCGTCGCGTAAGGAGCCAACCAAGAGTTGATGTTCCAGCTCATTTTTGGTCCCAAGTGAATCAGCGTTTCAGAGACTTGAATCTCATAGCCACTCATACTGCTGTTGTAAGATTCATCATACTCTTCGTAGTAGTAGTAATCATAAGCAGATCCATTGCCTTGAGAGCCCCAATGTACGGATCCAAGGATATCGACATTGTCGTTCACCTGATACCCCAATCGAAGTCCAGTTGTATTGACTTGCCAGTTGCTGGCCATATCCCAATCTGCATCTTCTTGAGCTACGGTTCCGACTTCAGCAGCCAACGAGTATGTGTAGTCGAATTGATTTCCGGATCCGGAAAGTAATGTTGCAAGTAACGTGTTCATTCTGCCTCCTCATTTTGCTCGCTTTCAGTGCGGGGCAATTCTTTTTGTTCAAATAGGTTGGTGACGGCAAAGTTGCTCATCGTTTGGAGTTCAAGGGTTGCAGGATCCAAGATGGACACCATACCCAGACTTTGATTGTGAGTGATGACAAAGTTGCCGTTTGGCATCCCTGCTATCGACACTGGTGGTGCTGGCAAATCCACTTCTGCGGGAGAGTTGGGACTGGCCAAGTTCACCTGAAGCAAAGTGTCCGACCCCGAAAGAAGGGCCAAGGCGTATGAGTTGCTCTCATCTTCCACCAGTGCTACACCAATCGGCTCACTCTGAGCGACCAAAGAGATGCTCTCATCAGAAGACAAATCCAAAATGGACAGTCCATAACGAGAATCTTGATAATCGCTGCTACCAGAGTTTTCTGGTCTCACCACTGCTACAGCATAGCTGCCAGAATCTGTAATCATCAATTCCGAAACTGGGTTGGAAACGACATACTCTGTCAATTCACGCGTTGCCAAATCGAGCTTGTATACATCGTGTACCGCACCAGATGCATCGTTGTAGAGCATTGCAAATCCTGCCCCCATCAAGGCTTTGTTGCTTGGCTCTTCCAAATCGATATCTTGCAAGGAAGATGCATTCAACGTCGCAAGTTCACCGTGATCAAGGACAACGGCCTTCGAGGAACCGGAAAATACAAACACAGACTGTGCGGTTACATCATCCACACCAATGTCTGTTGCAATTGCACCCAAGTCTCCAATGTTCCAATACTTGCTCTCCAAATTCAGCATGTAAATGTCACTGCTTCCTTCTACAGTAAGCAAAAGATTGGTGACACCGGATTCTGGGTCATATGCAAGTTCTGCATTGGAAGGATTGATCGCCTGATCGGCATCCAGAGTCAGCGGCGCTTCCAAGGTTTTCTCAAAAGTGTCCAAGTCGACAGCCACCACTTGTGATTGACTCATCACAACTGCTTGATTGTCTGGACTGAACAACACTTGTTTTGGAGAGAAGCCTACAGATGCAGATCCTTTTGAACCATTGGACACTCGAATGAAGGCCACTTCACCCAAATCGGCAAAGCCATCTACCTGAATGTCACCACCTGCATCGTAGTCCAAATATGCTACCGCAATGGCACCATCATTGGAGAAGGACACCGTATTCAAGTGACTTGGGATTTCGACTTCTGAAGTAACGGTTGCATCAGATACAATCGACAGTACAGAGTTGCTGACCAAATCATCGCAATCTTCTGGATACACGATGTCTGAATCGTCATCTTTACACTCTTCCCAGTTTGCAAATACCAACACCTGGGAACCGTCTGGCGACTCTACCAAACGATTGGGTATCGCCCCAGTGAGGTCGACAACTGAGATCCCTGATTCATTAACTCGAATCAGCTCATCGGCAAATGGAAGATTGATATAAATCCCGTCGTTCGCGCTGGCTACATTGGTGTCCCAAAGGTCTCCCGAACGAGAATCATATTGAAGGGTGTCACAGGCCGAAAGCAACGTCAGCGCTGTTAGTATTGAGAGAGATTTTCTCATGATATTGTCTCCTTTTCTAAATTATTGTTCAATGGCAGCGTTCAATTCAAAGCCAGTGATGGTCTGCAGTTCAGCTTCATCTGTATTGAAGAAGGAAATGCGGCCCAATCCGTGCTCTTGTGAAACAAATGCCGTGTTGGTTTCTGGAAGGGTTCCCAAGTGGACTGGATTGCTGGGCAATCGGATTTCACTCGGTACAAAGGTGCGATAGTCTAAGAGTTCCAAGAAAGGTTGATCTTTCATCGTGTAGAACCCAATGTTGCCATCTGGTGTTGAAGCAAATGATTCTGGCTCCGCAGCAAGTTGATACGCAGACGTAAAGTAATCACTCAAATCCACTAAGGACAGTGCAAAGTGATTGTAGAACTGAGAAGTCGACTCTACATCACCATTTTCACGAGGATGAAATACCACCGCTGTCTCTCCTGTTGGGGAGACTCCAATATTGGATACAGGCTTTACCAGACCGCGTACAACAATGTCGTCTGCGTCGCGGGTCCAAACACCCATCGTAGATTCTGCAGACGCCGTCGAGTAAAGTAAACCTTGACTGGAATCTGGACTCAAAATGAGTGAACCAAAAACTTCCTCTTCTGGTAGAGGCAACACACTTGGTGCCAAAGTAGGATCTGACAAGTCATATACCCACAGCTCTTTAGAACCACGAGCTACGACAATGGCTTCTGTTCCATCTGGGGATACATCCATATCGGTTGGGTTTTCGCCCACGTCAATCATGCTAACCGACGCCGTTTCAGATTCAAAGTCCACGAGTACCAGCTCGTTTACACCGTACTGACGAACGATGGCATATCGCCCTTGAGGATCAAGAAGGACCTCTTCAGCACGGGGAGGATTGACCAAATCGTCTGCAATCGCAATGCGACGAAGCACAGGTTCACCACTCGAGAAGTCAATCGCGGACAAGTAATCGTCACTGATCACAACGGCCATCAACCCATCTTCAGTGAACTGTACATCATGTGGATACGATCCAGCCATCGCTTCAAAGTGCTCTTGGTTTTCCAAATCTACAATCGAGATGGCGTTGAAAGAAATTGCGCCGCCGCTTGAGGCACCACCGCCTTCAGCACCAACATCGTGATAGCACACAGCCCATGAGCCTTGTGCTGACATCTTCATTTGATTGAGGTTCGTTCGGATATCCACTTCTGAAACATCCAATGAGTCTGCATCAATGATACTCACACTGTTTGACCCTTTATTGAAGGTGACCGCACGAGAGTAATCTGCGCTTGTTTCAACAAACCCAGGTTCTACACCCACTTCAGCCGTTAAGACCGCAAGACTGGGTACAGAGATACGAGTCACGGTGTTTCGATCTGGATTGGCCACAAACACATAAGCATTGGTTGTTGCAGGACGTAGACTCATAAAGTCGCTCTCTGTTTCAGAACCTAGACCATCGTCAAAGTCAGAATCAGATTCGCCCATATTGTCTTCAGGTTCACTATAGTAGCCAGTGTCGCCACCATAGTATCCCTCAGCAGATTCATCCATCGACTTAGAGTTGTACCCATAGTCAGAGCACGCCATCATCAGAGCACTGAGTCCGATGGGAAATAAAGGAAATGTGGAAGGGATTCGGTTCATGGATTTCTCCTTGGCATATGCCATATCGATTATGAGGTTGAGTATATACCTTTTGATTAATTTTCGAATGTTTATCCGATACAAAAGGAATATAGATTGGTTGAAAGTGTTCAATGCAATATTCATGCCAATTGTTTTTATAGAAGAGAATCAAATCGTAAAATCACCCATATCTATGGGGTTTTCGAACCGTCACACCGAAAAAATAGTCGCATACTGCAACATCAACCAACCGTATATTCAACTACAAATGCCATCCTTACACAGGACACTACTTCTATAAACCATTCAAACGTACATCCTAAAAAGAGTGTTCTCTGAATCTCATTCAAATTTATGTGCTTCTTTCCCAGAGTGTCATTTGCTATAGTATCTTCATCACACAGGAGCATAATTATGGACCATCGCACTTTATTTGGAATCGCAGCAATCATCCTGAGTTCAGCTGTATTCGTTCACTCTTTCAATTCGGCCAACGCTTTTCCGCAAGGACCCAATGTCAGTATGGGGAGTAACCCTATCGCATCATTTCACGTCTCTTGCAGTCAATCGAACCCAACTGTACTCACAACAAACAGTGAACTCTTTATCATCACTGATATGCTCGTTTCCGATGGATACTCTACAGGAGGAGTCGATTTGCAATTGAATGGCTCCAGTTGGTATTCGGTCGGGGAAAATGTTCAAATCGCTATGAATTCAGGAATCCCTGTTCCACTAAATTCAAGTTTGTCCTGTTACAGCTACTATGGGCGAGATATGATTTTGAGCGGATATTACGCCCAACCGTAGATCTAGAACCTTTCGGAATCCTTAATATCCATCTGAAAATCTTCCATCCTGTACAGTTGAAATCCTCAATCGTGTTTAATCCACCCCTGAATAACCTTTACCCATGAACCCCATCCCCAATCTATATTTGAGCGATAACGCTGTAACTACATAATGAATTCCATTATTTACCTACTCGTGGCTTTTGGCTCTTTCCTCCTCGCCCTACAAAACGGCCGTTCTCTTCGTACGTATACAGCTACAGGATCCTTTGTACTACTCTGTGCACTCTCCGCTGTGGGTTTTGGTTCGTTTGGACTGCATTTACTCACTGCAGGGATGTTTGGCTGGGTATATCCGATTGCTGTATCTTTGATGCCTGCCGCACTATTGGGTTTCTTGGTTCGCTGGCTGGAAATTAAAGAGCACAAAGCGGACAACATTTTATGGGGACTTGGTCTGAGTGTAGGGGTTATCTACTTAATTTTGAAGTCGTACAGTAAACATCAAGCTCCCAATATCGGTACCCCAGAGTACCTCATCTCGGTGTGGTTCTTTGGAAGTTGTATCTTTGGAATGTACTGGCTGTGGAACCTCGTCTCTAGAGACTGGGAGAAACATCGAAAGGTTCGTCTGCAACAATTGCTCGGTCTCATTATCACATCGGTGGTTGCTCTATTGCTCGAAGGCTGGATGCGTCTTTTGATGCCCGACTTTAGTTTGCAAGACATCACTCATCGCGAACAAATAGCGTTTTTACAAGGTCCACTTCCACCGATTGGCGCTCCGCTATCGATGCTATCCTTATATGTTTTGCATTTAAATGTAAAACTCACCCGCCTGATCTCACTGCAAGAGTTGTTCTCTCGGATGCTCACACACGCTCTGACGGCACTGGTGATGACCATCCTCGTTGGGCTCGCACTGATGCTGGACGGTGATAAGTCGGCACACACAGGATTTCAAATTTGGCTAATTGCACTTTTCTTTGTCACCTTCTTTGACAGCATACACAATAGCATTGGTAGAGTAAGCACACATCTTCTCAATCGACAAGGTTCCGATTTTCAAAAACATCTCAATGAGATTGAACAGGACCTCAATCACAACTTGGATCTGAGCAGTCTAGACCATACCTTGCTTCATCAAATCCATGATGCCGGACGTACAGAAATGGTGGTCATGTACCGATGGAATCCAGATGTGACCCTTTTCGAAATGACAAAGTGCTTGGGTCTAGGCAATCCTATTGCGTCGATTCAAGCCAATGCACTGATGGAGCACTTTCGATATGGCAAACATATACACAAGTCCCGAACATCTTCACCAAGACACTTTACAGCGCCTCCAGAACCTGTGATCGAGGCCTTAGAACAGATGAATATCGGCATCTGTTTTCCACTGTGGGCAGATGGTGTCGTGGTCGGATGGCTCGGCCTTAAACTCGAACAGTTCAGTGGTGGATTTACCCAGTTGGAGTTGCAATCTCTCCAACAGCTTACGCAACGGGTCTCTCTTTTGATCGAAACGATCGATGCGATTGAAAGCATCAAAGAAACCCATCGACTACAGGCTTTGGGAACCATGGCAGGTGGTTTAGCTGAGGAATTGACCCGTCCCCTTCAAAGCCTACATCATTCTTTACAGTATCTCAAAGAAGAAGCTCTGCCGGATGAAATTCCCATCTACGTTGAATCTATGTCTGCAGAGGTCTCCAAGTTGCACCGATGGTTGCAAGATTTCAGTGTGTATGCTAGCCCACTCGTCCCCATTCTGGACACCGTAAATATCAATCAAAGTCTGAAACAGTGTGTGGGCGCTATTAATACCAGTACAGACATTACCTGTGTCTGGTCCCTACTGGAAAATCTACCAACCATCGAAGCGGATATTGGACTCCTCAACCATGTCTGGAACCAAATACTCGCCAACGCCGTCGAAGCCATAGACACTTCCGGCACTATTGAAATCACCACAAAGTTGGGTAAATGTCGAACAGGAACTCTACAAGGACAGCCGGCTGTAGAAATACACATCGCTGATAATGGTCCCGGTATGGAAGCCGATGTCAAACGCAAAGTCTTTATTCCATTTTTCAGTAATTGTGGTGTGGTTTTTTACAAATATATCAAAAGCGATTGTGATTCTTTCTCCGTCTCCTAAATATTCATCTGTATAATGAGGCAAGGTACTAGGAAATATTGTTATTTTGCCTGGTATATTATCA
>CALDQI010000835.1:0-5235 GCA_937911635.1 uncultured Pseudomonadota bacterium
CAGTATCGCTGTTTTGTCATGGATTTGGAGTTTGAGGAAGAGACCTTCATCACCCAGACTCAAGTCATTCCAGGTTCTCCGCAGGTTCATCATGTCTTGATGTACGCTCTGGCACCTGCAATGGCACAAGCTGTACATGATGCAAATGGTGAAGATGGAACCATTGGCTACCCTTGCTTTGGAGATCCATTCCCATCAGGTGGTGGCAGTTATGACTATGGATTCCCCACACAAATTGGAGCGTGGGTACCTGGATTGGAACCGAGTATCTTTTCTGAAGGAACGGCACTCAGAGTCGCACCGGGGTCAACCGTTGTCATGCAAATCCACTACTCCGCACTGGGCGGAGAGCCCGTTGAAGACACGACGATGTACAATTTCGTACGAAGCAACGAAACACCCGAACGAATTGCCACGACACATCCACTTGCCATACAAGACTTGGATATCCCAGCTGGAGCAACGAATGCCTCCGAAACAGATACCTTCACTAATTACTTTGACCGTCCGATTGAACTGCAATCCATCGCAACGCACATGCATTTGCTTGGCAAATCACAATACGCCAAGATCATTCGTGCAGACGGCAGTGAAGAATGTTTATTGGACATTCAAGACTGGGACTTTGCTTGGCAACAATCCTATAAACCAGCAGAGACTGTAACCATTCAACCTGGTGAGACAGTCGAAGTCACTTGCACCTATGACAACTCGCAGGCCAACCAGCCGATCGTCAACGGGGAACAAATCGAGCCAAACGATGTCAAATGGGGAGATGGCACTCTAGATGAGATGTGCTTGCTGTATACGACGACCATCGATCCCTATCGAGCGCTTCCTCCGCAAGGTGCCCCTGCCTGTTACGGTGTTGAATCTTGTCTTGAGGATTGCGGTGAGTCACTCGCCTGCGTGATGAGTTGTGAGACGGTAGAATTTGAGTGCCTGACTTGTTCCTTAGATGTATTTTTGGGCTGCGGACTTTCCTCTTGTGCCATCAGTGCCATTCAAGCAGAGGGTTGCTTGAGAGAGTGCTATGCCAAAAGCATCATGATGGGCTCTCCAATCGGTTCCTGTTTTGAACATGAGTGCCCCACCGAGTACGATGCTCTGGTAGAATGTGCAGACCCTGTACTACAGGGTGATACTTGTTCAACAAGGCTCTTAGACTGCGGGATTGAGCTAGGGAACTAAATTTCCAGTCGATGAACGATGCCGTACGCATCAAGCGTTAAGATGACCAAGTTTGAAAATCGATCGTTGGATAGGCTATTTTCAACGGTTCAAGGTCCATCGTTTTTGGAACAGATACTGTCTGAAGTTTTGGAAGCGCCTGCAAACTGTCCGGCAATTCAGATATCTGATTGCCAACCAGACTGAGTGACGTCAAGTTGGACCATGCCGAGAGTTCGATTGGTAGTTCTGTGAGGCGATTCCAAGATAAATCGAGTACCCGTAATGTTTTCAGCTTCGTGATGACATCTGGGATCTCAGACAACCATGCACCTTTTAGATTCAATGTTCGTAGATTGTCATATCTAGACACATTTTCAAAGAAGACCTCCTTCGTCTGAAAGGTCACCGTTCGAACTGGCCAAGCATCGGGCTTATCATCCCCTTTGCCTTCAATCGTCATCAAATCTGGCAACCGGAGTACCGTCTCTGGAAAGTCAAGACAGAGCGTTTGTTTGCAATCGAGGGTACACAACGAAGTGGCCTCACAGAGCAACTCGGGAATGACTGTCAATACTTTGCTCGTAAAAGAAGTTAGTGTGGGCAACAATCCGTGAACTTTCGCGATGGTCAGTTTCACATTCCACAAGTCCAGTTCATATTCCTTAGAGACTTTGACATCAATTGGAAAAATGAGCTCTCCAGATTCAGATAACGATGGTACGCCCAGCAATCTGAACACTATATCCTTAGGAAACTCTGTGAAGGTACACTTAAAGTGTACCGTTTGCAAGTTTGGACTTGGAGAGAGTTTTTCCAGCCACGATGGATCTACAGCCTCGTCAGCGTAAATTGTAAACGACAGCAACGCTTCAGCCTTTGAGATATCAGCACAAGGTGTCTGTGCATCTAGGTATCCCGACAGCTGTTCCACTTCTCTCAACTGTGGAATGTCGTCAAACTCTCGCATAACCAGTCGCCTGCGAAAAGTGATCACTGGTTGATCGTTTCCATAAGCATCGACTTCCAAATGCCATCGGAGCTCACTCTTGCTCGAACTGTATCTCTTTCTGGTTCCGACTACCTTCGGCAACAGCGCTTCCAACTTCAAAATCTCAGTCTCCGATAGTTCCAAACTGGACAGACCGATCTTACGAAGACTTGTCAACTGACCTATGTTATCGGGTAAAGCAGTAATTTTTGAGTAACTGAGACTCAACTCCTTTAAGGAATACATTTGACAGATGGCATCGGGTATAGAGGTCTGATCGCGACCAATATCCAACTTTTCGAGTTGTGAACATTGTTCAATATTTTTGAGCGAACAATCTCCACTGTTGATGGTGAGATATTTCAAACTTGGAAACCACGAAAAGTCGATTTCATTGTTGAGATCTTCAGTCCATATCTCCATGGTGTGCAAGTTTGAGAGCTGTTGAAAGGACTCCCAAGCCTGATTCAATCTCGACTCCCAAACTTGCAATACTGGAAGTGTAGATGGAAAGGTTGTAATCTCTGTGGAGGCGATGTCCATCGACTTGAGGGATTCACAATCTCCAAGTGTCTCTGGCAGACTCTCCAAGTTCGACCATCGCAAACTCAAGGTGTGCAGTTTCTTGAGGTCGCCAATGCTGTCAGGCAGTGCTGTAATATTAACAGACTCTGCATTTAAAATACGAAGTTCCCTCAGTTCGCCCAACCATTCCGGTAATGAAAGACCTTCAAAGTTTCGTACCTTCAACTCTTGCAACGAAGTCATCGATCGAACACACTCAGGTAATTCGGTGATCGGATTGTAACTCAAATCCAATTTTTGCAACTGAGTACAGAAACCAACACTCGGTGGTAGAGTCGTAATCTCATTGTCAAACAGATCGATTTCAATCAAATTTGGAAAGTGCATCCACACATCTTCAAGTGCTGTCCATTTCGAACGCTGCAACTCAAAGTGGGTCATCCCTGCAAATTCAGTAAAGGTTTCTGGAAAAGTCGAAAACTCAGGGTCGTTCAATTCAATCTTCTTGATCGACAGAGCCGTTTCATTGCCATGTTTAGCAAGATACCCAAGGGCCCATAATGATACATAGAGTCGAAATTTAGCCGTCCGAAGCCATGACGGCACCTTTTTACCGCCGAAGCCATAGGAGAAGGTACCTTTCAAATCTGTAAAGTCTATCTCATGGAGTTTTCCCCAATAAAAGGGTTTGTCATCATCCAGTTCAAGTAATGTCTCCCACAAGAGTATCCCTTGTCGGACGGATTCAATATCTGGATCGTTGAGTAAAGTTGCGATATTCTCAAATTGACTATCTGACATGGTCATTCCTCATTTTGTAAAACTCACTAAGACACGCTCTTTTTCTATAGGATGCGCATCATTCAGCATGGTCTGTAACCGAGTCCAATCGTCTTCTCGTGTCGTGTTTTGTAGGTGTTCCCAAGCTGCTCTCGCACCCTCAGGATGGGGGAACAACCAACGCTCCGTAACCCCATGTTCTTTTGAAGATACTCGTACGGCGCCTTGACAGACATGCAACTTGGGCTGGCTTTCAAGAAACGCACTGTACTTATCATCACTCCATTCTTCATACACCGTGTCAGCCGGAAGGTCGCCAGAAACACACGGCGAAAGATGAGAGGCACTCAAGTGAATGTGTTCTTCCTTGTTTAACGATGGTTTCAAACCAATATCTAGATCAACGGATACCGGCCTCTCTAAGTCCAATATGTCGGTGTGTTTCAACTCACCATCACCATTATTCAACAAAAGATACGTGCCCGCACTGTACATCAACCATCCTGTACGCGCCAAAAACGTAAAGTCACCCACAAGCACAACCTGTTCTGCACCAACGTATTGAGACCAAGTCAAGCGATAACCATAAACGTGTGTATATACACCATCTAAAGTCAGTAGTGTATCTCCAATGATGCCTCGGACAGTTACAGGTCCAACCCCCTTGTACTTCGTCCATTCTGTATCCCCGCAAGAATCTGTCTTTCCACGGTCATAACGTTCAAACGCAGTCGTGCCATATTGAACAACCCGTCCACGATGAATAGGAATATTGGTCATTTGTGGCTCCAAGTAAGGTGTTTATTTCTTATTCACCAGTGAAACTCGCGAGCACACGTTCCCTCTCTATGGGGTGTGCATCATCAAGCATAGTTTGTAAACGCGTCCAATCATCCTCTCGTGTCGTATTTTGTAGATGTTCCCAAGCCGCTCTCGCACCCTCCGGATGAGGGAACAACCAACGCTTGACCTTTTCCTTCGTCTCAGTATTGAATAAATAGACTTGCACAGCACCATTGCAAGTAGACAATTTGGGAAACTGTTCTAGAAATGCGGAATGCTCATCTTCTGTCCACTCAACATACTCAGCATCTTCAGGAACTGGTCCATTCCAACAAGGACTCAGATGCTTATCGGACTTGTTGATCGGTGTATCTGTGTCTACTGGCGGTGTCACTCCACAAGGAAGACCGACCACACATGACCCTGACTTTCCGGAATAGTCTCTTTGTACGCGGAGAATCTCGTTTGATTCTACAACTAAGAGCGTAAATGGATTGAATATTGAATAGGGTCCATTACTTCGACCGATGAATATAAAATCGCCCAACAAGAGCACTTGTTCAGCCCCCAGATACTCCCAAAAGGTCCAGGCGCAACCGTCAATGTATGTATAAACGCCCTCAAACAGTGGTCCTGACGGACCATCAGATGTACGAACTTGAACAGGTCCAACACCATCAAAGACAAGGGGGTGCTGTCCCCAATCTGAAGTGTGTCCTGGGTCTCGATAAGTAAATTGACCCAAATCATAATGGACAAAACGCCCTCTGTAGGTTTTAATTGTGGTCATTATTAACCTCCTAAGTTGATGGTATTTTAATTGGTTATTTCACCCCTGAAAAGCCATCCAACGCACGTTCTCGCTCAATTGGAAGTGCACCGTTGATGATCTTCATCAGTGCCTGTATTAATCACAAAATTTTCTAATTTTACTAAAGGTATTTTATTTGAGTCGTCTAGTTGAAATACATTATTAAATAAATCAT
>CALDQI010000836.1:0-2097 GCA_937911635.1 uncultured Pseudomonadota bacterium
CTTTGGGTGGCTCTATATGCGTATACGATATGGATTTATTATGACTTTTCCGCCTATACCGATATTGCCATTGGTTCCGCGAAGCTGTTTGGAATTACACTGCCTGAAAACTTCAATCGGCCGTATCAATCTTCCTCGGTGGCTGAGTTTTGGCGTAAGTGGCACATTACCCTCAGCAACTGGGTTCGAGATTACATTTATTTCCCACTCGGGGGTACTCGAACAGACAAGGCGTGGAAGGCATATCGAAACATCATCATTACAATGGTTGTCATTGGGATCTGGCACGGAGCGTCTTGGAACTTTGTGATCTATGGGACTCTTCATGGCTCTGCAGTGTCGATCAATCGATGGCAACGAAAGCGTACTGGACGCATGCCGGGTCAAGCCTTTGACAATACATTCTCATGGCTGTGGAGATTTTTGCTGACCTTCCACTTTGTCGTCGTGGCGAGAATCCTATTTGGCACAAAGAGCATCGTCGATGCTTGGGACTATTTTCTTGGATTGGCCGATTTGGAATGGGTACTCCCTCGCTTTTATTCGCCACTTCCGTTTGCGATTCTACTCCTCGGCTATGCGTGGCATTTTACTCCCCGTGAATGGACTGATGAGCGAATCAAATCTCTTTTTATTTCCCTCCCCACTCCCGCAAAGGCACTCGTTGTTGCCACTAGCACCTTGCTGTGTTGGCAATTAACAAAGAATGCTCCCATCGCCTTTGCCTATTATGAATTCTAAGACAGGTTGTTGCTATGAAAATCATCTGGAATCATCCCTCCACTTCAAAAGCCGATGAACCAAAGGCTGAATCCAATATTGCACTCCCAAAACCAACAGGGCAATGGATGGAACATTCGGAAATCGAAACCGAAACATTTTTCGAAACAATTGAAGACAACGAACCTTCTGCCTCTCAGATTCACATTCCCGAATCTACCAAGAAACACCTGCAACGACTCTCTATTCAAGAGATCAATCTCTATGAACAGGAAGATGCACAACAAGAAACAGAAGCAACCCAAATAATATCTCAACAGATAAAGGACGATATTGAAGTTACCAACGTAACGGAAGTTGAAATCACCGAGGCTGCACAACCGACATCGGTGAACGATGATGACCGTAACGATAACTGTGCTGTTGAAGATACCAGTCCCAACGATACCATCGTCCTTCCAAGCGTATTGATGGAAATAGAAGATACTGCAACCTTGGAACACACCCACACCATCTCCGCAAACAATTCTCGATTTACGGCTCATCAGACTGAACTTCGTCAAATGGCTGTCTTTTGCATCTCTATTTTCACCATGTCTTTGATTCCGTATACGTCTCCTGCACTCGCAGACTATAGACCTTGGAAATCCGATGAGGCCCCACCATTGATTGGACTTTGGACACAACAACAAACGATGACCGAAGACGCTAGTGGCGCTATTGTAGTGGTAGATGAAGACATCTTAGAAAACGAAGATAGCGATATCGCAATACTCGATGAACCTCTAGAAGAACACATCGAAGAAGACCAGGTGCTCAGTGCAATCAATGAAATCGCGGTGGTTGTTCCCAAGGAAGACACCTTAGAACCATTGACACCACGTTCTCCAGCACGACCTGAAAAACTTCACGTCCCGACGGGTTCCTTAGATTCTTACTTTACACAACTCAGTCTAATCGAAGATGGAACTGACAAAGTTGCGCGGGCACTCGTTTGGGGAGACTCGACCATTGCCAGCGATGGTATCATCAAGGATGTTCGTGGAAGAATGCAAGATCGTTTTGGCGATTCCGGTCCTGGATTTTTAGCTGCCAAAGTAGATAAACGCTGGGCATTTCGTCGCGATATCGTACGTAAAACAGACGGAAGCTGGTCAGCAAAGAACATTGTGCACGGTGGAGCAACAGATTCACGATATGGTCTCGCTGGAACCGTTTCCATTGCACATCCCGGAGCCAAATCCACTTTGGCGGGTGTGAAAATTGATGGTGATCGACAAGACCTACACCGATTTCAAGTCTTCTATCAGCGGGCACCTGGTGGAGGTGACTTGATGGTTTCGACTCAGAAGCGTTGATTTCTGCCGTAACTTCAGC
>CALDQI010000837.1:0-5693 GCA_937911635.1 uncultured Pseudomonadota bacterium
GGTCGACGTCCGATGCATTGAGGACCATGACCATTTCTGCGCATTTAGTCACCGAGTGATACACGAAGCCACATTGGCTAGTGGGCTCACATTGTTGGTGGCTCAAAATGACCATGTACCAATGGTATCGATTGATATTGTCTATGAATTTGATCCCAGTGATGTTCCTGACGGAGTACCTCACCTCACAGAACATCTGTTGTTTGAGAGCACCCAGCACTTGGACAATGGATCGGTGGAACGATTGCTACGACTGGCTGGTGGACATTCTACTGCAACCACAACGTGGGATCGAATTGTGGTCTCAGATACCATTGCTTCATCCAATCTGAGCACTCTTCTGTACATCGAGGCTGAGCGGTCTCAGTATTTATGTGAGGGAATAACGACCGAACATTTGGACAATCAGAGATCGGTTATCGCTCAAGAACTTCTTTCGATGAGCGTTCGAAAAAATGGCGAACTGGCAGATCGCCTGCGTCAAAGAAGTTTTGCCTCTCATCCGGTTATTTCCAAAGAGGTGATTGGGCATATTTACGATTTGGAATCGGCGACCAAGGAAGACATTTGTCTTTTTGCAAAGCAGTGGCTACAACCAAAGCATTCAACTTGGTTCGTGTCTGGAGACGTCGATGTAGACATGTTGACGACCTCGCTCAATCAATTGTTTCCAACAGAGATGGGTGGTGCCCAAGGTGTTGACATCGTTGAAGTGCAAAACGAGGGGCACAACTGGTTTCAACAAAAGACAGATGGTCGATTGACGGTCATTTTTGCTGCCCCACCGACTGGGGCTATTGCCGCGGAAACTTCGAATGCGATGCTCTATACTTTGACACAGGCTGCTTCGCTGACCTCCTTCTCTCAAGTCGATGCAATTCAAACATGGTCAGAAAATCGTCGTTATGGTGACTGGATGGCGGTGAGTTTTCAAACCACTGCACCGGAACAGACCCTTCGAGAATTTGAGGCTTGGATTGAAAGTCCCAATGTGAATTGGGAGCAATGGAATTATCGCCAGCGACATCGGACGGCAAAATATAGACTCACGAATGAAGGACGAGTCACTTTATTACGAGGGTGCTACTTTGCTGCCGACCGAGAGTATTGGTCCGATTGTTTTGATTGGCACTTGAATCGATTTGAGAGGATTCCGTCTGAGGAGGACCGGACTGAAACGGTTCCATTTTGGAATCTGTCAGGGGCTTCTATACTTTGGCAAGGCGAAGAAGACGTCTTTGGAGGAGTGCCTTGGTGAACGTATTTACAGTCATCCCAACCTTTATTCCATTGGATGCCCCGAGCATTCCAGATCCAGTTGTCTACCGAGAGGATCAGTATGAACGTTGGTGGTATCCCGACACGCGCTCAGAATGGGTGGTGGTAGAAGACTGCTGGTCGAACAGTGAAATCTCAGAACTATGGAAGGGGCTAGAGTCTCCTGTTCGTGAGATGTTGGTAAACACGCCAAAATTGGGGTTGTCAGCTAGTGATCTGGACTGGAGAATGAATGGGTTTTGTCTTCGCATCCAAGGGTTGGAACGTGACGTCATGGCTCAAAGGCATCAGTATTTTGACATCTTGAAGGTAGGAACCATCGGTTCTGGTATTCGGATGGATAACACCCTCGATCAAGTTCATTATGCATGGATGGCAGATGAACGATCGGTTCGTACAGCGTTTCAGAGACGTCGATTGTGGAATCTGTTTTGGGAAGATACTGATCAACGTACTGTGTATACCTCCTCTGAGCCGTTGTCCCTATTCCCATTGTACAATAACAATGAGAATGACCGCAGTGCCTTGCTCTCGTCGAAATCACGTAGACGGACACGCAGGCCCAGTGCAGTGTGCAATAGACAGGTCCGACCAGAATTTCCTCAGATTGCTGTGACGATTGAGGCTGCATATGGAGATCTTTCCACCTCTGAGATGCGAGTATTGAGTGCGATCTTAGGGAATGGGGTTCGTTCTAGGCTCAGTCAGAGATTGAGAGAGGAGCTGGGATTGGTTTACAGCATCGGAACACGATTTACTGGGGAAGACATTGAAATTCACTATACGGTTAGTCCCGTACATCTCGTTGAATCATTGGTCTCTGTTGGAGAGGTCTTAGACGATTTCTCACGAACTGGACCGACCGCTAGTGAAGTGACCACATCCCGTTCGATGTTTCTCTTAAGACAGTACGAGCTCCTAGAAGACCCAGCCTCTTTTGTACGGATGACAGGACAGTTTGCAAGTCCATCCGGATGGGATGCGTACATTCAGGGCACTCTAGAAGTTTTGGATTCCGGAGACTTGACAGATACATCCATTGAGCCACCAAGTCTGCGAGTGTGGATGACCGGTCCACTGAATCATTCTGAGATAGCTCATTCTGAGTCGTTTAATTTGAAGGGTCCGTGCCTTCTTGTAGAAGATCATATGAATTGATCGCGCTCTGGGTATATTTCCAGCTCATCGCATATCTGTTGTATACGGTTATCGTTGTTGGCAGTTCACTGAATTGTAGTGTGTCACTGTCGTATACCGGTTGTCCACCTTGAAACATGATCTGGCAGTCAGGTTCGGATACTCTGATGGTCCACAGATTCTCGAATTTTGTGGTGGTGGGGACTGGGCAAGGGGATTCGACGTCGACGATTTGACTGTTCAATTGTTCAATACATAGAGAGGCTTGTTTACCTTGACACAGTAGACCTAGGTTCTGGATGCGTACCAGCATAAACTCAGGGTTCCCCAATCCCTCATCCCATTCTCCTTCAACGGGGTCGAGTTTTTGTTTGTAATATTGGGTTTGCATTTGAGACAACCAACGTGTTGTGTCCTCTTCAGATTCGCCGATGTATATTCGTTGTGCCCACTCTGAATTGAGTCCAAACCAACCTGTTTCGTGGGACTCGAAGTGTGCTCGTTTGTATTGATCTAGACCTGAGGTATCAATGACCGGTACCGCTTGCACTTCGGTAGACAACGTCAGCAATAAGAGTGTCATGATTGAATCTCTCGGTCCACTTCTTCAAGAAAATGTTTCATCCACGCATGTCTTTTGTCGGCTTCTTTTTTCGCAATGGCTGTGTGCATGCCAGCCTTGAGTTTTAGCAGCTTGCAAAAGAAGTGATCGAGTGCGTGTTCTTTGTCATTGAGCACGTCGCTTGTCGTCTCCCACGGGACTGGATTCTCTGGGTGATAAAAGAGACCCGTCTTCTTTCTAGAACGCATCGCTTGGGCACAGGCTATGTTTCTCATCACCCCAATCGCTCCAATGGCATCCAGACGATCGGCGTCTTGAAGTACTTTGCCAATGATATTGGTGGGCGCAAGTCCCCTAGACCACGAGCATGTTGCGATGGCTTTTGTGACGGTATCAATTTCTTCAGTAGAGTATCCGGCTTCTTTCAGATATTGTACACCAGCTTGCGCCGATAATGTACTGCCCATGGAACGTAAGTCAGACTCTTTTGGGATGTTGATGAGGTCGTGCAGTAGTCCAGCAGCCCCAGATAAATCTTCATCTGCATCGATACTACGAGCAATCTTAATACACCACTCTGTAACTCTTTGAACGTGAAGCCAATCGTGTGCCAAATCATCATGGGTAAGCGTAGGCAAAATGGCGCTCCACAATTGGTTATGTCTACTGTGTGTCCACATGATCACTCTCCACTTCTATTCCATGTAACCATTTTTTAACCCCTCGTGCAATCCACTGATGCCCTAGGGAACTGGGGTGCAACTCATCCCAGAACAAACCATTGGCAGACAATCCATCGGGACTGTAGCGATGAAAGTGCCAATCCAAATCCCAAAAGGAGGTTTGATACGTTGCAGCGAGGGTTGGAATTTGAGTACGAATGACGGAATGAATTGTGGTGGCTTCTTTATGGGCATCAATTTGGTTTTGGACCTCTGTATAATCATACGATATTGAAGGTGTGTACTCCATTGGGGCGAAAGGATAGTTCGTGGGAGGCGATACCAATAAGGTTGGAACACCTTCCAATTTAGACAACACAAGACTCATATTGTTGGAGAAGTGATTTGCTGCCAGTTCTATGAAGTATTCCTCAGATAGAGTCTGGGCAAACGGAGTTTCTTGCTCTGAATGACGATGTTCAGAATGGGGCAGTAGGTTGTAGAGAAGTGTATACAAATGGGATGACCAGAGTATTCTTTTCCATCTCCATTCATTCAATGAGGTTGAGTGGAACTCGTTGAGCTTTCGCAACTGGTAGACTTCATTGTGTCCATAATAAATTATCAAAGCGTCAGGTTGTAGCTTTTCAACATATGGCATGAGACTGACCAATCCGGCGGAGGTGGTTCCACCGATTCCTAGATTCACAACATCCCATTCTGTTTGTTGTTCCACAATACCAGCGAATGAATCTTCCATCAGTTCATTGCTGCCATGTGCAGAACTGGCTCCCAAGACAACCAGCCGTTTTTGGTTGGTTGTTTTCGGAATGCGTTGGGCCCTCAGATAATCCCCCTGCGTTAGATAGTCTGTCTCTGTTTCTATCCAAGGTTCTACACTCCAATTTTGAAATTGAAACATCGGTTTGGTTTCAATCAATGGAGTGACAAATACTGCACTTACCCCTTCAAGACTTCCGATGATTAAGACAGGAGTGACAAGTGCAAAGAACAGCGTTCGTTTCCTCCTGTAGCACCAGGCAAGACATAAACTGATGCCTATAGCATCAGCCACACGTCGAAACTTGAATGGAAGCAGAGAGGGGACTGGTTCTGGTTTCCAGAGGTCTATGTCTGGTTCTTTGGGAATAGGCTGTTGGTACGATTGACCAGGTTTATACACTGGACAAGATGAGACGGGTTCATTTTGTAAACCCCAAGAATCATACATGTTTTCCAGTGAATCTGGAAAAGCAGCGGTCAGCTTGAGTTCCTGATGAATATTGACTAGTGTAAACCGAAACAATTCCATGCCAACAGAACCGCCACTGGATTTCCAACACCTCAACCATTGCTCGGGATTTGTCCCAGCAGATTCCTCGATTTCCTGAGCAAGATTCATTTGAATCCTCTTATGAGCCTTCTCGGATAACAAAGAGTCGTTTAAATTATGGTCTCTTCGGAGAATGGTCCACGCCATCTCTGGCAACACAGAGGACTGCTTGAGGTGCTCCAATACTTCCTCTGGATACTGGTAAGCAAGGTCTATTTGAATGTTTACAATCCGTTCAAAGACATCGGGGTCATCATATTGAATGTCCAATCTGGAGTCCCAATACCACTTCCATAGAATAATTTGATGCTCATCAGAAGTCGTCCAGTTGGTGGACTTGATCTGTTCGATTTGTTTCAGTCGATGTTCAGCTGATTCAAGTCTCTTGTCCTCTGTGTTTAAATTCAAAAGGGGAGTGGCTTCACTCACATGAAACCACATCCCCAGCTGAAGAACCACAAGTAGCAAGTAACCCCGTCCCTTAGTCTTTCGTACTTGAATCTTCGCGGTCAGTATCGTCGCCTTTTGACTTTTTAGGCTTTTTCTTTGTGGCCTTTGCTTTGCTCTTTTTGGCCTTTTTACAAGTGACCTTGATACTCTTGTTACCCTCTTTGTCAGTATTTAGCGTGAGTTTTGCTTCTCCACCATTTTCTAGGGCTCCAAAGAGCATTTGTTCTGCCAATTAAAGTTTGACTTCTCTATGGATGACACGATTCATTTC
>CALDQI010000838.1:0-1699 GCA_937911635.1 uncultured Pseudomonadota bacterium
TACCAAAGATCTGCAAAAAGATCAAAACCAAGATTCTGAAAATTGATGTCCCAGAGAAACCTCTCCCTTCGTATCAAATGCCTTATGGCGGAAAGGAGACAGCCGATGTTCTTTTTGTCAATCATAAAAATGTTCAGTGCGGAGTCCACCAGTACGGACGTAATATGGTGGAGCAACTGAATAAGCTGTCCTGTATTCGCCTTCATTACACCGCGGTAGATAATTCAAAAGAATTTTTCGCATCTTATGATCGCATTAATCCGTCAGCAATAATTTTTAACCACTATCCGTTTACGATGCCATGGTTGACACAAGATCTTGCGAATGGTTTGTCTGTTCCAAAACTAGGTTTTCTTCATGAAATGAATGATGAGTCAGTTGCTGAGCTAGACAACACGCTATTTGATTGGCATCTCGTTCCTGATCCAACGATTCAATCAACCCGTACTGATGTGTTTCAGGTACCAAGGCTTCTACTTAACTATTGCAATTATTTTCCGCTACCCAAGATACCAACCTTTGGTAGCTTTGGGTTCGGCTTTCCATCCAAGAAATTTCCAGAATGTATCGATCAAATTCAGGATGAATACGATGAGGCAAAGATCGTTCTCCATATGCCATTCAACAAGCTTGTTGATCCAGGCGGAAAGATCACAAAATCGACAGTTCGTGAATGTAAATCCTTCATGCGGAAGCCCGGCATTAGCCTTTCTATCCGTCATAGTTTTGTAAGCCCCAAAAGATTACTGGACAGTCTTGCGAAGAACACAGCAAATATTTTTCTTTATGACGAAACTATTTCTAAGGGTATTTCAAGTGTCTTGGAATATGCCATTGCTTCAAGGCGACCATTAATCCTTAATGATTGTCCGATGTTTCGACATGTCACCTCCCAAGTTCCTGAAATTTCTGTACGGAATCGATCGATCAAAGATATTGTATCAGACGGAATTAGCCCTCTCGTGCCTTTCTATAATGAATGGTCAGAAGCGATGTTCCAAAAACGATGGCAAGAATTTTTCTGCCACGTACTGAAACTCAATGACCACTCAAATATTAAACAAGGTGCGGCGTAGCATCATATATTTCAATCCAAAACAAAACGAAAACACACATGGTAAATAAAAAACAAGAGTATTTCGCAGAGCATGAAACAGACCGTATTCTTCGAGAGCGATTTTTTCCGAACAGGGAAGTTTGTGGAGTTATGGTCGAGGTCGGTGGCGGTACACCCGATTTCTTATCAATGTCAAAACATTTTCATGAGAGTGGTTGGCGTACATTAGCGGTCGAGCCAAATCCAATGTTTGCAGAGATGCATCGGAAAGCAGAAAGAGAAGTGTATGAGTGCGCTTGCGGGCCGGAATATCAAGAGAATGTACCCTTTACCATTGTCACTCTGAATGTTGAGGGATATGGAGGTGTTGTGACAGACCATTCTTTTTCTGCCCTTGCAATAAAAGAGGGGTATCAAAAACACCTACCTAAAACAGCAAAGAAACAGGAGATCCTTGTTACAGTGCGGCGGCTTGATGACATTCTTGCGAGCTGTGGACTCAACCACATCTCGCTTCTATCCGTTGATGTTGAGGGGTGGGAATGTGAAGTGATTGCAGGCGTCGACTTCGAGAAGTTTAAAATCGATGTCATTGTCTTAGAAAATTGGCTTCATGAAGATGAGCAGGTTCAGTTCATGGAA
>CALDQI010000839.1:0-5654 GCA_937911635.1 uncultured Pseudomonadota bacterium
CCGCAACCTTGGCGCGCATCAAACAGTTGGTGGTAGGGAACCGGGTGAATGTAACCTGGTTTTGGGACGGTCATCTTCGGCTTATTTCGGTTGAGCATGAAATGCCTGAGGAGCAGGGAGGGATCTTCGAAGGTTATGTTCTGGAAGTCAGTGATCGTTGGGTTGATGCTCAAAATAAGGACGAGGGCAAACAACGGCGTTATACCCAAGTCGGCTATGTTGGGCCCATCAGGCGTATATGGTTTTGAAAGAATAGAAACACTCAATCCGGCCGAGTTTGTAGTACTCCTTGACGATGCTGCAGCATTGACAAAAAGTGTATCCATCAATGCATTAGCTTTATACAGTGTATACAATGACCCGTCCACTGGTGTTTGGGATACTAGATTTGTTGACATCTTTTACACTGCTGGTGCTTACGGCCCTGCACCATCAGTAAGTCCACTTGACTTGTCAGTGGATTCCGTATTTTGGCGTTACTCGATGCCCTACAATCCATATCCACCCGGTATGTGGTTTTCGCCTGAAAGAACAGCTATAATAGCCAAATTTGGATATGATGCGGTCACTTTTGACGCACATCCGTATGAGGGTACGATGGAAAGACTTGAGTTAGCAATGACAAACATTATTGATGATTTAGCGACCGGAGTAATGCAGAGATTAGATCTTTCTAAGACCACTAAGAAATTAGATTTTACTAAAGAATTGTTTGAAAATATTGTAGATGACGAAGCTCTGGAAGGATTCACACCGACCACAAGCTCCCCCACAACAACAACGGTGGTATCTACCGTCTCCACAACTCCTTCATCACCTGGAGGAACATACTAATGACTACGCCGTTTTTACCTGATGTGCCGGAAACTATTGACACCTCAACAGAGACAAATCGATATCGGCTTATTGCAGAGCCCAGTGGAGAATATAACTTAAGACAAAAAGAAATATCTTTCGTAGATTTGAACTTGTTATCAGGTTCTTCTGATCTTTTAAGAAACGCAGTCGGAGGGTATTTCTTTAACGCCACCAGTGATGATGGTGAATACATGGTCCCTCCCCCATTTTACAAATTCTTACCAGTTGACAATCCAAATGAATTCGTTCACTCGATCACATCCTTTACAGGCGTTGAGGTGCAAAATGAAATAGGTTCGAGAGAGGAAAGAGGTGCTGTATCATCCAATTTGGGAGTGAGACAAGAAACAGTCTTACCATATATGAAATTCATCACCCACATTGAAGGTGATCCACTAAATCCAATGCTTTCGGATGTGGTTAAGGGTTCTAAATATTGGGATTGTCTGTTTACTGGCAACTCATTTGGAAACAGTACGGTCACTCCTATATATTCTGATGGGACTTACGACGACCATTATATAACCACCACGATGCCATACGCTAAAATTCAAGAACAATTGTTAGTTAATGGGACCGAAATTAATAGTTACATTCAATTAAGTTGCGAGTATAACCACATCTTAAGAAGATACCAGAGTTTTACCGATTCGCAAGAAACCGAAAGAACCATTCCAAACTTTTATGCCTTTGGGTTGACGGCTTACCAGACTGACTCTAAGGTATTGGACGCCAACATAACGAATTTTTATTCTCTTAACAATTCAATAACAGTTAGTGATTTATACAATATTTATAACAACCGATTCGAAGATGATGTAGAGGACGGCGTAATTCGATCTGTCGGTGTTAGTCCAATGAAAAAATATTTAGATTTTTCATTGCCTGTATCCGCCTCAAACATCCCACAAGAATCTTTAAACTACATTGATTCAAGATTTTCCAACGTATTGTTTAATGATTTTGCAACACGAACCCTTGGCGCCGCCGCTAGCGAAAAACTTGTTAGTACGATGCCATTCTACAACAAAATAACTTTCGACACCGCACCGAGCGACTATTACGCCGCAGTTATTGCAAAGAATCAATTTAGTACAGGATTTTTAAAATCTCTTAAAGAAGTTTTCTTAGGACAATCCCCTGATGAATTAGTACCAGAACCAGTAGAGTTTTTACAAAATCAAAGATTGGCGGTACCTGGAGACGGAAGTAACTTCGATGAAGTGTATACTTCATCGGATAATACAGTCCTGCGCTCTGTTGATTTAGTCGAATTAATGTTATATTCTCATAATAAAATTAAAGAAGAAAACGAAGATTTCTTTGTTGTTGATTACAAGAATTTAGAAACAGACACTGCGTATGACACCAAGGGTGTCTACCGCGCCTTTAACGCACGAAACGCACTTCGTTGTATTAACGACATATCCAAAACATTCTCCACCAACAAAAATGCATTTTCAGTCAAAAATATAAATCTACTCCTTAACTCTCAAAATGACACCGTTCATTCATTCGAAGTAGATAAGTTCAACAATTTGACCCCGGATGTGAAAGATCACGAAGTGCTTGCTTACCGAGTAGAGAAAATCGGTGGTTTAGCCACTGGAGACTCCAACACACAAAACACAATCCAAAACTTTTGGGTATTCAATAGTATAGATTTAGAAGACTTAAATTTATTTGATACCCAAGTCAAATACGACACTGCGTATACATACAAAGTATATGCATACTATGCAGTAAAGGGATTCAAATATAAATTTGCAAACCTGCAGATTTCAAGGATTATTGGTTCAGTAAGGGAAGACGCCACAGATCCTGAATCCCCAATCACTGGATATTGTGTAGAGTTCTACAATCCTGAAACCGGTGATATCACCACTGATATGCTTGAGAGTTCAATTTATGGAGATACGCCAGATGCAGTAATGTCTTCGTTTGTAACGGAAGCGCAAAGAATCGCCCAGTCCGCAGCCTCCACTTCAAGCACGGGTGTTTTGCCACCTTACCTTGCCAACTTTATCACAACCGTTCAGCCTTCCCTTAAACTGATCGAAGTGCCAATCACACAAAAAGCCTTTAGAGTGTTAGACAACCCACCGAACGATTTGAACGTTGTACCAAACTATGCACTTGACAATTCAAATAGGATTTTGTTTGACATATTTTATGAGACCTTCAGAAGTCAACCATTCCCGAGAGCAATTACGGAAGCTGACAAAACTGTGAAATCACAATACTTGAATGCAAAAGATTATATTAGCTCAACTAATGTGGAAAAACCAACAGTATCTCCCGCAAACACAATACAAATTTTTAGATTAATGGAAAAACCAACGAGCTTTCAAGACTTTGAAGGCAATGAGCTTTCCAACGTTTCGTTGGAAATAGATGGCTCAGAACACTCGTACACAACCGGACTGTTTTCGGACATAGTAAAATCCAATGTTAAATATTACTATCTTTTCAGGGCTGTTAATGAGTTGGGTATCGCTGGCAATACTGACACGGTAATTGAGGCTGAGCTTGTAAATGACGGTGGTTACAAATACGCACAATTTGAAGTACTGTTTGAGGAAGATTTATCAGTCGATATCTACAAAGACAAGAACGAAAAGTTTAAAAATATATTCCAATTGGTACCAAACCTGTCACAGACTATTTTTGATGACTCAGAAGTGGACTATACACAATCTGCAAAATCACAGTATAATAAACTTGTAATTGGAAATTCGTCAAATGAAGAGTTAATTTGGAGTGAAACGTTCAAAATCAGATTGACATCCAAGAAAACTGGTAAAAAAATCGATTTAAACATTACTTATAATGACCCCAGCGTAAAATTGGAAGAATAACAAAAAACCAATACTATTTATATAAAGAGGTAACAAAATGGCATTTATAGACAACACCGGCGACATCATACTTGATGCAGTTCTGACCGATATCGGACGAAAAAGAATGGCTCAAGGTGACTTTAGAATTACTAAGTTTTCACCCGGTGATGACGAGATAGATTACTCCTTATACAACAAGGACCATGCATCTGGATCTGCTTATTACGATTTGGAAATTTTACAAACCCCCATCTTGGAAGCGTTTACTTCTAAGAACGCTAATATTAATTACGGTCTTGTTTCCAGAGCTAGACAAGATCTGCTTTACTTGCCCCAAGTAGCCCTGAACCAGAAGACCTTCAGCCCGCGCATCGTTCAAAAGAATGCTGACGGCTTGGTATTACTGGCTGACGATAGTAAGGTGACGGCCGCTGGGGTGATTACATCCAAGCAAATCACCGATGATGGTGGTAACGCTAATACAATTCTTAAATCCGGCGATGCGTCTGGTAAATTCATGCTTATTGAAACAGGTATCGACTCAACAGATCTGCTGGGCTCCTCTACCAACCAAAACGCACTTTTAGCTTCTGCAGGACTTACCGACAACAATTTTGTTGTAAGCTTCGACAATCGCTTTATTTCCGCCGTCATGGGTGCTGATATGCGTTCTAATCTCACCAACAACTCAGCACAAGGCGCCGCACTGAACGTTACCTTGAAAGGTAATTCTGCTGTCAGGCCCTCGCAAAAGATTAAAAACAACAGTGAGGTTGTTGTCAACGGAGTACTCAACAGAGTATACTCCGATACTGCAACCGCAGGTACATCTGATACCAGCACACAATATTCGGCCATCAAGGGCCCCCGAGCTAGTTTCACAGCTCTTAACCTCCTGATTAACCCGAATATCCCACAATCCGACTACACCAAGTTCGGAACCACTTCTTCTGACTTATTTGGAACTGGCACCCTTTACGACTACATTGATACAACTGTCTACGTCGAAGGCGCCGCATCCAACGTAAACTTACAAGTACCAGTAAGAATTATTAAAATAGCACAAACATAATTGGAGATTATTGATGCCCCTTTCTTATGAGCCGTTAAATGTTAATACGGACGTTACAACAACAAAAACTTTATTACACGAGGTAATCCCTCTCACCGGCTCCATCGTTAGTGGAACTTACAGTGATGAGAACATCAAAAACTTTACCCACGGTATGTTCCAGTCAGTATACGACTATCCATTCCTTAGTTCGTCTGCTAACCATATCTTTGATCTTACTTGCGGCTATGATGAGTCATCTCCGCTGTCTGCTTCAACTGCAACAATTAACAATAAAAAGATTAATATTTATAACCAGTTTTCGCAGGTTCTTTTGGGCTACACAGGTAGCACTAACACAGTAAGATTGTTTGAAAGTGATTTGAGACTCGACACAACAGGCTCCATGAAGGAAGTATTCGTTGTGTCTATGTCTAGATTATTGACAAAAGACCAAATTAAACAAGGTACAGTTAACTTACAGCTCGGCCGCGGCGCATGGGCTAACCCTCACCTCACAACTATATCGCTCCAAGACACAGCGGCTTCTTCCACTGGAGATGGCACGACCAACACTATTGGTGGTGATTACGGAGTCTTATTCGACTCAACCGCAAGTTTGGCTACCGAAACTCCATCTTCGAGTTACGGCGTAGTGTTCTACCAATCAGGCATTGCAGTTATTTCTTCCTCGGTATTTTCTGGAATTGCAGATTTCAACAGTGGCTCTGCGGTTAGCAGTAGTACTCCAGACGCACTGACATTCGATCAGTCCTTGGTTTCTGCATCAATTTCAGGAACATGCGACGCTGTTAGACACAGAATGACTAACCTTACGTTTAACAACTCTACAGAGATTAACTCCACAATCTACTTCTGTAGAATGCCGGTTAACAAGTACAATT
>CALDQI010000840.1:0-5655 GCA_937911635.1 uncultured Pseudomonadota bacterium
CATTGGGAATGTCTATTTGGGAAAGGTTGTAAGAGTCCTTCCCGGAATGCAAGCCGCATTTGTTGAAATAGGACTAGAGAGAGCTGCATTTTTGTACGCTGGAGACATCTACACCGACTTCATTGAAAGAACGATGGACTCTGAACCAACGAACGATGAGGATGACCACACTGTCATAGAAGCAACCTCTCAAGCAAATCCACACAAGGGAATCCCACCCATCTCCGATTTGGTGAAGGAAGGTCAAGAGATTCTGGTGCAAGTGTCTAAGGATCCAATCAGCACCAAAGGCGCTAGGGTAAAGACGCATATCACACTCCCTGGTAGATTCACTGTGTGTATGCCAACAGTCGATAATATCGGCATATCAAAAAAGATAGCCAAAGAGAAGGAACGAAGAAAGTTGCGAGACTTTGTGCAAAAGAACCGCGAAAAAGGATGTGGTTTCATCGTTCGAACAATTTGTCAGGGTCAGCCACTGAGTTCGTTAGAACAAGACATGACCTATTTACAAAACATTTGGAAAAAGATCAAAAATAGAAAGCAAAGTGCCAAGGCCCCAGCCATATTGCATCAGGACCAAGATCTAGCATTGCGGGTTGTTCGCGATTCTTTTACCGCTGATGTCGATAGGATGTTCATCGACAACAAAGAACTCTTCAACACAATTGTAAAGTTTGTCGACATCTTTGCCAGTCAGCTAAAAAATCGCATCCGTTTGTACAAAAACACCGCACCCATCTTTGACACATTCAATATTGAGCCGATGATATCCAGAACACTCGATCGAAAAGTCTGGCTAAAATCTGGCGGCTACCTCATTATTGATCAAACAGAGGCTTTGACCGCCATTGATGTCAACTCTGGACGATTTGTCGGACAAAAGACGCTCGAAGATACGACCTTACTGATTAATCTTGAAGCCGTTGACGAAATCAGCAACCAACTCCGTCTTCGCAACATCGGTGGAATCATCGTTCTCGACTACATTGATATGGAAAAGGCGGAAAATCGGGAACGGGTCTACAAGGCTATGGAGGAGGCACTCCGTCACGACCGTGCTCGAACAAATCTCTTAAAGATTTCGGATCTGGGTTTGATTGAAATGACACGCAAAAGGGTTCAAGAGGATTTGGTCTCAAGCATCTCTCAAACCTGCCCCTATTGTCTGGGAACCGGTACAATTCGAGATACGCAAACAGTTGTCTATGACATCTTAAGAGAAATCAAACGGATCCACGCTCGAAACAAACGATCAGAGTCAATCTTTGTCAATACGAATCCAGAAGTTGCAGATATGCTCTATAGCCTTGAATTATCCACCATAGAGATATTGGAAAAGGAGTTTGATCAGCGTGTTGTGGTTCGGGCCCTGGGTCATTATCACATCCAGCAATATGAAGTGTACGCACAGTAGACCGAAGATCCCTCGTGAGTGCAGACACATCTATCCAAGGTGAAGTTCAAAAACTGGACTACAAGTCAGAAGAGTCTGCATTCGCTGTTGTACGGATTCAAACAGACACTGGTAGCGTCACCGCGACTGGACCCATTGGGCATTTGGTACCGGGAATGATGGTTTCACTCAGTGGGACTTGGACCTTCTCTCCTGCTTATGGAGAGCAATTCGAAGCCAAACAAGCATTGGTTGAATCGCCGCAGACGCTTGGCGGCATCCGGCTTTATCTACAGGCTCAAATGCAAGGTGTCGGCACCAAAACTGCTGCACGTATTGTCGCACATTTTGGACTACAAACGGTTGAGATACTCAACACTACCCCCCTTCGACTATCAGAAGTAAAAGGAATCAGTAAAAATAAAGCTCAAAGTATTGCTGAGCAATGGCAACATGACGTCCAGACTAGAGAATTACAGATCATGCTTCGCGGATATGGACTGAGCACGAATATTTGTCTGAGGTTGATTCGAAAATACAAAAGCGAAGCGCTGAGAATCGTCCTTGAGCATCCTTACCAACTGTGTGATGACTTTAAAGGGATTGGCTTCAAGACAGCGGACTCGATTGCAATTCAACAAGGCATGCCCCTCAATCATCCCGATCGAATCCGTGCCATCTTGCTTCACGTATTGAAATCCCAAGAACAAGATGGACACTGCTACACTTCTGAAGAGGACATACGTCTCAAAGCCTGTGAGTTCAGTGTTGGTTCAGGGGATTT
Organism: uncultured Pseudomonadota bacterium; assembly: GCA_937911635.1. GTDB lineage: Bacteria > Myxococcota_A > UBA796 > UBA796 > UBA796 > CAJWHX01. The sequence goes on from CALDQI010000840.1 coordinate 2,181, forward strand.
GGAAACCGCAATACGAGACAACATACAACGTGGTGACTTATACTTTGATTCAAGTGAACGATTGTTTGCAAGGCCCATCGTCTACCACACAGAACGGAAGATTGCGACCTTATTACTCAGAAATGTCAAATACCCTCGACCTCATGCGCACCCAAGAGATGAACTACAGACTTCCGATGTCCTTCTGAATACAGAGCAACACCATGCTGTTCAAACAGCCTTTGAGTTCGGAGTCAGTGTAATTACCGGTGGACCAGGAACGGGTAAAACCACTACGGTACGCAGCATCACAGACCATGCACAATCTTTAGATGAGACCTGGCTTCTGGCAGCACCAACGGGTAGAGCCGCCAAAAGACTGAGTGAAGCCACTGGAATGGAGGCCCAAACCCTACATCGATTGTTGAAAATTAATGAGGCTGGTATCTTTCAACACAATGCTGACAATCCGATTGAATGCGATGGCATTTTGGTCGATGAAGCCAGTATGCTCGACATATGGTTGCTCAACGCCCTCCTCAGTGCCATCAAACCACATTCTAGACTGGTCTTGGTTGGAGATGTCAATCAGCTCCCAAGTGTCGGTACGGGACAAACTCTTCACGATATCATCCAATCTCAGGCCGTACCGGTTACGCAATTAACTAGAATCTATCGTCAAGCACAAAACTCAAGCATTATTCAAAATGCACATCGGATCAACAGTGCCAGTCTACCCATCAGTTCAGAACAGCAAGACTTCGAAGGGTTACAAAAGGACTTTTTTATCATTGATAGAGAAACCCAAGAGCAATCTTTACAAACCCTCCTACACATCTTGAAAACAAAAATCCCCTCTCTTGGCTATTCCCCCCTACAGGATGTTCAAGTCTTAACACCTATGCACGGTGGAATCCTAGGAACACAAAATCTAAACCGCTCAATACAAGAACTGATCAATCCTACTGGAGAAGAGTGCACCATCGCCAGTAAACTGTTTAGAGTAAACGATCGCGTCATTCAACTGAAGAATGATTACGAACAAGGTATCTTCAATGGAGATGTCGGTACGATCCGGCATATTGAAAACAATACTGTATACATTGAATTTGACGGATATCGCCCAACAAAACCGCCCAACTCGTTTCTATATCCGGCTACATGGATTGGATTGACAACGACCCAAATGCAATACGTTGATTTGGCGTATGCGATCTCCATCCACAAAAGCCAAGGATCTGAATATCCTGTCGTCCTGATGACCATTCACAAAGCGCATTGGATCATGCTGCGTAGAAAACTTGTATATACCGGTATCACACGAGCAAAAAGTTTCTGCTGTGTCATCGGTTCTCAATGGGCACTCAATACAGCCGTAGAACAGCATCACATTGACGATGATGGTACACGACGAACAGGTTTGGCCAGATGGCTTCAACAAGATCTGGAGCCCCCATCCGTTTAATGCTTCGATAAAAAGTCGATATTCCTTCCGTCAAAACATGGTCTGAATAACGATTTCAATCTGCACAACGCGAAGAGTTATCCGTTATAGTATGGTTAAATAGAATAGGTTTCTGAAGGTGTTTTATGCAACTACTTCCTTTAATTTGGATGGTATCCATCGGGTGTACATCAGATAAAGAGCTCGATCCAGCAGATGATCAAGACCACTTTGTATCCAATACTTCTGTACGAATTGTCCAACCGGAAAATGGTGCTGTCGTCGAGGATAGTTTTTATCTTCAGTATGAAGCCGGTCAAGATATGGCTCATCTAGAATTTTGGATGGATGGAGTCTTTTCAACCACACTCGACAAAAGCGCCACTGAAACACTGGTCCATTTGACTGAAGGCCCCCATACACTCAGCGTAAAATCATTGGATGCCAATACTGAAGTGCTCCAAGAACACTCCATCATCGTAACTGTACCCTCGGATTTCTGGGTCGCCATCACCTCACCTGCGGACGGCTCTACCGTTACCAACCCCGTTCAGTTCACCGTAGCATCCTCTGACAATATCGATTCTGTCGAGATTTTTTCGGACGACTGGTCCTTGGGTACCTTGAATGCTGGAGATGTCTTAACCTACAACTTTTCGGGAACTGGTTATCCAAGAGATATACAGGCTGTTGGCTATGTAAATGACGTCGTGGAAGCTGAACACAACATCACCGTTACAGTTGATGCCGGTACAGCCCCGTTGGAATCAGACTTCAATGACTATGTCAATACGATCATCCCAACCTATCCCACAGATGGTTCCTATGGATATTACTGGCCGAGTTCTGGTGGGTGGCTCGGTACGACTGAAGACATCTATTACAACGGTACCTTGGTAGCATCCGGAGATCCAAGCAACCAAAGTTACTGTGTCGGTTTAACTTTTGAGGTCTTTATGAAGGCTTGGGTGACCATCGATACAGAATGGGACGGGGATGGCACCATCAATGGTATGACCGTCGACGACCTATATGAATTTCGCTTGGATTGGTACGTTCGAGATTTATTCGGGGCTGGACCTTCCGATGGAGTTGAAACATATGGAATCGGTGAACTGGTAACCGATTGGAACGATGTCCAAGAGGGCGACTTCATTCAGTTTTGGCGAAACTCCGGTTCTGGTCACAATGCTATATTTATCGATTGGGAATGGGATATGGATGGAAATACCATCGGTTTCTTATATTGGTCGACCCAAAATTCAACAGATGGTATCGGATACAATTCTGAATATTTTGGTTCATCAGGGTCAACGGTCAATCCTCAATATTTTTTCCCTGCTCGTGTCTATACACCTGAGAATTGGATATCATGGCAATAGGCGCACTGTCCCATCTGATTTGCACACACAACTGGAGTTTTCATGTCGGAACTTGAACCCAACAACAATGAACACAACGAAGAAATTGATCCCCTCGGATCTGTTACTCGGAGCAAGTTACACTTCTTTTGGATTGCAGACTGCTCGGGTTCAATGGCAGCCCAAGGAAAAATCGAGGCTTTAAACAATGCCATCCAAGAGTGTATTCCCGCAACAAAGGAAGCCGCTGAAAACAATCCCTTTGCAGATATGGTCGTTCGAGCCATATCCTTTTCAAACGGAGCTCGATGGCACATCGAAACGGAAACCCCAGTCGACTCCTTTACTTGGAAAGATTTGTCACCAGGTGGTGTCACAGATCTGGGGTCCGCCATCCGCCTTCTATCAAGTGAGTTACAACCCGAAAAAATGGGGCAACGTGCGTTGCCACCTGTATTGGTTCTTCTCAGTGATGGAGCCCCCACGGACGAATGGGAAAAGGAACTCAACGCATGGCTCCCTTCACATAGCACTCATGTAATCTCAGGGCGCAAGGGTGACCTGCCTGACGCTGACGTGTACGTGTGCAACTACGACCTCATGTCGTGGAGGCAAGACCAACTGCACGGCATCTGCCCACAGATTGTGGTGCTTGACGAGTCACACTACGTGAAGAACTACAAGGCGAAGC
>CALDQI010000841.1:0-4593 GCA_937911635.1 uncultured Pseudomonadota bacterium
GGTTGCAGCTAAAAAGATGGAGAAGAAGATACAATTGCAGTATGGAACTGACGTATACTTTCCCTTTATTCGTTGTGGCTTGGTTTGTGCAAATGGGCTTACATGAAGGTGGACACGCCTATGCGGCGTACTACCTAGGCGATGACACGTCCTACTTGATGGGCAAACGCTCGATTCATCCGTTTGACCATGTAGAATGGGGCAACATGAGTTCGATATTCATGTCTGTTCTTCTACCTATTTTTACCGCGGCTTCAGGCTATGTTCCGATGGGGATGGCTTCGGTACCCGTCAATCCAATGCGCCTCAAAAATCGCAGCCGAGATATGGCGATCATTGCCTTTGCAGGACCATTGGGGAATATGGTGGTGATGCTTGGATGCTGGGTGATCCATCGGGCGACGGCGTATTTACCGTACACCAATATGGCTCTCGATTCCGGAGGGGAACTTGGTGTTGGCGCGGCAGTATGGCTGTTGGATGAACTTTGCCGGTGTGTGTATCTTACGTCGGCTCTTTATGCAGTGTTCAATCTGATCCCGTTGCCGCCATTGGATGGGTCATCTATACTGAGGCACTTCTTGCCGAGAGGAGCTCAGGATCTCCTCGATTCTATTCAACCCTACGGATTTACGATTTTGATCGTGTTGTTCTGGGTGGGCGATGCCGGAAAATACATTTATTTACCGCTTGGGCTTTTGATGGCATTTTGGTAAATCTTTGATTTGGTTTGAGTCTCAAAAAACCAAGAAGGCCAACCGATCGGTTGGCCTTTTGTGTGTAAACTGCAAGGATTATGCGTTCGGCTTACCTTGCTCAACATCAGCAAATGTACCGAAGTCTTGGTTCTTCATCCACTCTGGGAATGAAGTGTTCATACCAGTACCAGCCCAGTTACGAGAGATACGAGCGACGAACAAACGGTCACCAGGGTTGATCATTGGCTTTAGTGCATCACGAATTTGTGCTGCGTTTTGACGTGGATTGTTGACGATCCAAACGCCGTTTTGGGACAATGCATTTGCCCATGGGCGCATCAGTTGAACAGCGGCATCAAAACGTGCTTGTGCTTGAGGGTCATCTTTCATGTTGATATAAGAGATCATGAACATCATAGGAAACTCCAAAGGGTTGAGGGGTAAATTTTCAAATTTTACCATATTGGTCAAATGTCTCCTAGTGGGATAACCAGTTTTTATGCAACAGACTAGAAATATAATCGTTACGGGTTCCTCTCGCGGAATTGGTCGAGCAATTGCGACCAAGTTGGCTGAAGAGGGCGATCGTGTCCTCATTAATTACCTGCACAATCAAGCGGCTGCTGAAGAAAGTGCGACTCAGGTTCGTGAAAAGGGGGCAGAAGCAATTCTTTTTCAAGGGGATGTGCGTCAAGAAGCAGATCTCAAACGAATGGCGAAAATTTTCGATCGAGTAGATATATTGGTTCACAATGCAGCGATTGGCGTGATGAAGGACTTTCGTAAGATTCGTACAGGACAGTGGGATCTCACGATTGAATCCTCATTGAGACCCTTTTGGTTGCTCTCCAAGTTGTGTCCATTGAAAGAGGGGGCCTTGGTCGTAGGGATCTCGTCTATGGGGTCGCAGCGCTATATTGAAGGGTATGCGGCAATGGGGGCTTCAAAAGCTGGAATGGAAGCTCTGACGCGTCAATTGGCTGTGGAACTGGGTCCTGAGCAAGTTCGAGTCAATACAATCTGTGGCGGACTGATTCAAACCGATACCTTGCAATACTTAAAAAATGCCGATGCAATGAAAAGTGTGGCGACTGAGCTGACCCCATTGGGCAGAATGGGCGATCCAAATGATATAGCCAATGCAGTCTGGCTACTGACTCAACCGGAAGCCTATTGGATCAATGGACAGGTCATCGTCGTGGATGGTGGACTCTCCGCTCGGGCATAATTCATCTTGAATGGCCTAGAAGAAATATGGACACCTTGACGGTTTGTCCTATGGCGTCTAGTCAATTCGTTAGACACAATGAACCCATTAAAGAAGCGAGGACGCCATGTCAAAAAATGATTCAACCGATGCTTGGAAAGCCCTATTTGACCAATTTCGAGTGGAAGTTGATCCCAGCGATATTGAAAACAGCATGCGGGTTCTACAAGAAAAGATTCGACAGGTCGCCAATGAAGGACGATACACCAAGGTGCGTATCTCTTACAAAGGTGCACCACTTTGTCCCGACATCCCAATCGGGATGATCGTAGCTGCTGAGATGGCTGGTCTTGTATTTTTGGGTCCATTGAGAGCCATCATGCTTACATTAAATGCCAATGCGTTTCTCGATATCCAATTGATCCATGAATCTTCTGAGCTGGTCAAAGAAGGACTAGATCACTATGGCAAAGGGGATGTTGACTTGGCGGAGAAATGCTACTTGGACGCCATTCAGATTCGTAGTCACGATATGGAAGCCCATTACCAGCTAGCCGTTTTGTATAGGGTACAAGGCAAAAAGGGTGAGGCTCGTGAACATTTAACGCAGGTTATCGATTCGAATCACCCAATCTGGGGTCCGAAAGCCAAGGCTGTGTTGGATAAGATGGACGGTATCGTTGATACGCCTGCAACCTCTCCACAACCTGAGAATTGAACTTGATCGGTGGTATTGCGAGACTGAGGTAGACCGAGTATGGAGGCCGTAGATTTAGACGTCTACAAACTCAACAACATTCATCCATTCCATGATGGCTTTGTAGCGTTGTGATGAGTCTTTGCCCATCAACTCTGTGATGGTATTCTCGGTCTCCAAACTTTTGGATTCTGGGATGGTCACGCGCAGAAGCTTTCGTTTCTTTGGATCCAGTGTCGTTTTGTACAATGTCTTGGGCATCATCTCACCCAACCCTTTGAATCGTGCGATTTGGAATTTTGACCGTGCGGACACCTTTTTCTTCAGTCGATCGAGTTCACGATCATCCGTGATCCAATGAGTGTCCTTACCAACATCGACGCGGTATAGAGGGGGCTGGGCAATGTAGACAAAACCGCCATCAATAAGAGGCTTCATGTATCGGTACAAGAATGTGAGCATCAATGTGACGATGTGGTTGCCATCTTGATCCGCATCCATCAACAGAACAATCTTATGGTATCGAAGGTGATCGATTTTGAAGTCTTTTCCAATACCGCATCCCAGAGCATTCACAATGTCGGACAGCTCTTTATTCGCCATAACCTTAGCCATGGTCGCTTGTTCAGCATTCAGTACTTTACCGCGCAATGGTAGGATAGCCTGCGTCTTCCGATTCCGTCCTTGCTTCGCAGATCCACCTGCAGAGTCTCCTTCTACGATAAACAGTTCGCACTGAGTTGGGTCTGATACTGAGCAATCAGCCAATTTTCCCGGTAGATTTAACTTTCGATTGGTGGCAGACTTCCGACGAACTTGAGACGTGGCATCTCTAGAGGCTTGTCTCGCCTTGGCAGCCAACACCATGCGGGCGATAAGCGCGTCAGCAACACTGCTGTTTTCAAGGAGCCATTTTTCCAGTGCCGGTCGAACCAGCGGATCGGGGGCGGTTTTACCATGTCAAAGAACCTGAAAAGAAGCACACACGTCAATTGTTCAATGGGGCTGGAAAAATGATTCGAGGCCACAAACAACACCAGCCAGATCGCAACGATTTCATCCCAGACAATCCCGCCGTGATCGATAACCCCCAGAGCCTTCCCGGTGATCTGGCAAGCCCAGGCACCCGCAATGAAAGCGCCAACAATCACCCAAATCCACTGATTTGCAGCCAGATAGGGATCCAGCCAAACATACAAGAGCCAGCCCATCAATGTACCGAAAGTACCTGGCAAAACCCACGCCAAACCACTGCCAAATCCCAAGGCCAACAAATGCGCGGGATGGGCCAGCATGAAGCGCCAGTTGGGCCTGAAACGGGGTATCGAGCTCAATTCTGGATCTCGGCAAAATGATTAAAGGAACAACTTGACACGCGCTCTCGGCTAGCCCCCTGGGATTGAAGCCAGATACCGCTTCCGGGCTCGATGACGCCGATACAATGCAGACCCACCTTCAAGGATTGTATTGCCTCATGACGATTCGGGTGAGCTGTCCAGCACAATTCGAAATCGTCACCGCCCGCCAAGGTTTGCTCGAGCAAGATTTTCAACAACCCGACCGCATTGGCCTGTTGATCTATTTCAGGCCAAAGTTTTCGCCACATTGATTCCAGAGACGACTGGAAGAGTATGGCGGACACTTCACTTGCACTGGAAATGTGGGCCAGATCCCCACTCAAACCGTCGGACAGATCGAGGCAGGCGCTTGCAAGCCCACGCAACTGCAATCCAAGTTCAATGCGCGGAACTGGCATGCCAAGCTGACTTACAGCAATTTGCCGCAGCTTAGCCGGCATAGCCGCTAGCAAAGCCTGAACCTGCGGTAGCTCGTGACCCTTACACAGCTGCTCCAAGCGACCTCGCCTTTGGCATTCAAGCAAAAGCCCCAGGCGAGCAAGCCCGGGGGTACCACTTAACCAAACTTCTTCACCAATTTTCGCGTGCGCACGATTAAACCCGAGGTGAGAAGCAGGCGCCTGGCCAAACACG
>CALDQI010000842.1:0-4593 GCA_937911635.1 uncultured Pseudomonadota bacterium
ATCATCGCAGTCAGTACCTGCATCAAACTCACCCTCTACATCACTATCACCAAACCCATCACCATCTGCGTCCTTCATACACTCATCAGAGGTTGCTTCTATCACTGATCCGGGAAAGGTGTTTGGGTCACGATCATCACAATCCCCTTCAAACTCGGTGTAGCCATCCCCATCATCATCGATTGCCAATGGGTTCTCGGGTGGGTCAATGGTGATGCAACCGGTGAGTAGGAGCACGATTTGAAACATTATTAGAATCTCCAATCATAAATGAGTGTTCGATACATCTTTGGTATACCAAAATCAAGGAATATTCAATTCAAGTTCAACGAGACAACATCCAAATCACCAAACAAATCAGTTCAACTCAATTTCAAACCACTGACCAACACCCAAGTCACCAAAACAGCCCTAAACCAACTGCTAAATCAACAAACAACAAATCAACAAAACAACACCCAAGTCATCCTAAAATTTCCAACCACCCTCCCCGTTTACAATTTGAGGTTGAATGCATCTATTAGAATGTGGGGGTCATGATACTGTGATTCGAGTGCTGATATCCATAGGCGTGCCCTAATTCATGAGCAATGATGACAATCCACTTCGTTTGTTTGGGTATCATCACAGACACATTTTCCATGTAATACACGTCCGGGTTCCTGTTGTAAAACCAATGATTGTAATAGGTTACAGCGTAATCTCCGGGATTGAGTTTGTTCTCTTCATGCAAATCCATAAAACGAATCACTCTTGATTTTCGAAACATACAGCTGTTGACATGTCGAATGTGTTGATAAGGAAGCCGCTCACCCGTCACATTGGTCCAGTGAGCCATAGCAGCCAAAATCTCCTCTTTGGTGACTGAAGAATCTGGACAGATCTCAATCGCCGGTACATGTTCCCATGTAGCGGTTCGTACGAGTTCATCGGCTTGAACAAAAGAAATGACAAACATCCAGATAGACAGCATGCAGAACTCCCATTTTGAGGTACATGCAATTAGACGATATTGTTTGTCACAATCGGATCAATATTCCACCTGTACAGGAGCAATTATGTCTTCACACTGTGCACAAGATTATAGACCCCCTGCCCGGTGGCAATAACGTGCTCTCGATTAGACGCTGGAAAAACCTCCATCCTGGCCACCGCTACCGACCGACCCAAACGAACCAATTTGGCTTCACAGTACAGTTCTTCACAAAGCCCCTTTCGAAGATAATCGACCCGAAGATCGACCGTGCTCACTCGTGCTCCTAGACTCATCATCGCCGCCCAGCATACCGTTCCGCCTGCCACGTCCAGAATCGATGAAAGCACACCTCCGTGAATGGCTCGGCGCTCGGGATCACCCACGAGTTCTTCTCGAAAGGGAATCTTCAGCAACGCCGTATCTGGACCCACCGATGCAATCTGTAATCCAAGGAACTTATTGAAGGGAATGTATTCTTGCATGAACTGCCGCACCTGAGAGATGGCTTCACGTTGCTCATCGGTGAGTGTCGTCAAGTCAAATGTAGAAGTGTTGGTCATGATTAATCCCTCTATGTAAGATGTAATTCCGTATATCGCTCAGACAATGAATGAGCCATCTGACTAGTTATCCTCATCTGAACGTTACTTCGATTTTCGGCGCACTTTTTTGACCCTGCGTTGCTTGGAACTCCACCGCACAAACTTTCCCAAGTCTTCATGGGACTTCAACTGTTCCACCGTATGAAAAGACCGTGCGAGGTCGGCGTGGTCAATAAAACGATGAATCGCCGAATGACAGGGCTTACACACCCAGATACCTTCTTGCAATTGCTCCGATGAATACTGCTGCCGAACCCACCTTCGTTTGTGAACGAGTTTGGGAATCACATGGTGAAATGTCAGTGGAAGCGACCGATTACACAATACGCAAGCGTCCGGACAATAGATACGGGTGGGCATTTGGCGCCTCAAAAGATACACTGTTCAAGAGTACGAATACAATAGGTAGGTAGCATGGATATACTGTTCGCAGTAATTGGTGTTTTAATTGGCGGTGGTTTGGGCTACTGGTGGAGAGGGCGAACGATCGATCGACCATTGCCAAGGTCCGCCGTTTGGTTGTTCCCTGTCAAGGGCCAACAAAATCTGTGGCGAGTTGAGTTTAAAAAGAAACACAACTGGATGGAACCAGAGCCCACTCTATGGACCCTCCCCCAGCACGAGCACTCTTTCTCTCTTCAGGAAAAACATGCGCTCCATTGCAAAGATGGGGAGTTTGTCGATTTGCGCTGCGTGATTCAAGTCACCCCCAAACGAAATGTAGAGACGCTCGAAGCCCTACTGGCAAAAGGCTCGATTGATGAACTCAACGATGTTTCTTGGGTGTTTCAGACTCTCCAAGCCACACTCAAAACCTCCACAACCATTTTAAAACAAGAACCGCGAGAATATTGGCTCAGTCATTCCGATGACCTGATCAAACGATGGCAAGCGAGACTGGATGGTTCCCTACCACATTGGAGCTGTACCGTAGAGATTGAACACCTATCTGCAACATCAGATATGTTCTACAAGATGACAGACCCAATTCAGCGTGCACTACTCCTTAGTCGAATCGAACAAAAGGAAGACTTAGAAGCCATCGAAGATCGCCTCAGACTCATTGATAGACGAATAGAAGAAGAGAAGCACAAACAGGCAGAACTCGAAGTCCAGATGGCCCAAACAGAGCAGCTAGATGTCAAATGGAACGCCTTTGAAAATCACATCCAGAAAAAGAGAACTCGTATTGAACGCGAGATTCAAGAGACAATAGAAGTTTTCCGCGCAGAAATGCGCACAAATTTAGGATTAACGAGCGACTCTTTGACGTCGGACCTAAAAGTTCGAACACCACCGACAGAACTCATCGATAGCGTGCTTGATCAACGCAATGATCTGGATACAATGCTGGACTCTGCGAAGGACGAACAACTCGAACTCCTAGCACATGTTGAACATGTTGAAGAGGATGAGACCACTCAAGAACAAAATGAATCGTCGGTAGACACCATCACCGAAATTGATGACCGCGACACAGATCTCTGAGTGCCACCATGAGTTCCAACCTCTTGCACAGTACATTGCGACACATCTCCGCTTGGGCTACCGAAAATGCTACTTGGACCGGTCGACTGAATGACACATCCATCACACTACATTCGACCCATACCCTTTCAGAGATTGCAGGCCTAACATTAAAACTGGGCGGTCATGCCTCTATTGCACTGAGTACACCACAAACCAATATGACCCTGCATATGGGTCGGTGCACCTGTTGTTTTGATCTGCGCACCAGTGCGAATAGAGTTTGGTGCCGTTTTCAAGCTTGCGATCAGCATACGTTGGATGCGGAACATATCGACACGCTGTTGACCAGAGTCCTACCAAGCACCAAGGCTCAGAGCAACGTACATCGACTGATACTGCTCAAAAGCAGTGACACATTCTCTTTTCAAAAACTATCGAGTGCCCTTCAACATATTGAACTATTTAGTTGCAGTACTGAAGCAACACTTTCCATTCCGTCTCACATATCGATTTTGAATATTGTTCGTTCACAAGATCTTGTCGCCATTGAAGGATTGGATTCCAATCGGCAACTCACCAAACTGTCCATCACTTGGTGCAAGCGATTGTCTACCATTTCAAACATCGCCTCCAATATACTTCAATCCATCAAGATTCATTGGTGTCAACGACTGCAACATATCCCACCACTCCATCAACCCACACTGAAGGTATTGGATATTCAAGCCTGTCAGTCGTTGAAAAAACTGCCTCCTGTGCATTTATGTACACATCTGGAGGAGATTCGATTCTGTTGGTTTTCACAAGACATCACGTTGCCTTCACTGGCTGACTGTCAGAAACTTCGGTTTCTAATCCTGCGATCCATGAGCACAATGACAGCACTTCCAGACGTCTGTACAGAACGACTAGAATTACTCGATGTAGCAGAAAGTACAGCCCTTCAAAAGATCACTGGAATGGGCCAACGTCTGCGAATACTCATTGCAGACGGCTGTGATAAATTAGAGACAGTCGATGTAACAAACAGTTCCAACCTTCAGCGATTGTCTCTCGCTCGGGTATCTGAACTCAAGGAGATCCATGGGCTCGTTGAAAATCATTCTCTGCAACACCTTCAAATATCGGAAGCACCAACCCTCTCTCACCTGGACGGATTGGAAACCAACTTTGAACTGCGAACGCTCACATTGGTGAACTGTCCTGAATTGACCCACCTTCCAAACTGGAGACGGTTGATTCAAATGACAGAACTCACGATCTATGGATGCCGAACCCTGACCTCTCTACCACAATGGCATTTGCCATCCCTAGAGGTGCTCAAAATAGGCGGATGTGATGGTATTCAGCGCATGGTCCCCTTTTCACAATTTCCGAATCTACAAACGCTTAAATGGACGTCGTTCAAGGGACTAGAGGAGACAACAGATATCTCGGACCTCATCCATTTACGAGAGCTCCGTATTACTGGACACCCCTCTCTTCGAACGATTAAAGGGTTCAACTCGGTGCAAGGATTGGAAACGGTCGATCTCAGTCGATGTA
>CALDQI010000843.1:0-2421 GCA_937911635.1 uncultured Pseudomonadota bacterium
TTCTATAATTGGTGGCGCGATATTTTCCTTTTCTAGACTCAGGATCTTATCTGTATCCTTAATCACGATTCCACTCGGCTTGCTTCCAGTATCACAGATCACCCCTATCCAAAATCTAATGGCTGATCGATACCTATTAATTCCAAGTATTGGACTGACATGGCTCACCATTGTCCTCTTTCAATATCTCCAGACAAAATCCACCAGATCATGGATGCTGTGTATTGTATGTAGTCTCCCACTGAGTCAAATCACATTCGAACGACTTCAAATATTTCAGGACGACATCCGTTTATGGACCGATGTAACAGCAAAACAGCCTGCCGAAATTGGTGGTTGGACAACTTTAGCCGCCTTTTACAGGGAAAAGGGAAAGTTACAACAGAGTGATGACATCTTGCGATCTGCCGCAAAGCATCACGGTCAGCACCCAAAGATTCTACTGGCTTATGGAATGAATGCACTCAAAGCTGGCAATCTACCTGAAGCAGAGTTCAATTTTGCAAATGCTTGGGCCAGCGATACAGATCTTAGAGAGGCTGGGAACAACTTGGCTTGGGTACTCCAAAAGAGAGATACCGAACGTTCAATAACGGTGGCGACACAAGTCACATCCCTTCATCCGCTGTATGCAACTGGCTGGGATACCCTTGGAAACTCTTGCCTACTTGCAAAAAATTGGTCTTGCGCCACATCCGCATTTGAGCGGGCTATTGAGATAGACCCCTATCGTATAGATACGTATGCAAACCTAGGATCCCTATTTTATCTACAAGAAGACTGGCAACAGGCAGCCTTTTGGTGGCACCAAACCCTTGTGTTGAACCCAGCCCACGCCTATGCACAACAAGGACTCGAGGCAATCCATCAAACAACTATGAGTGACATGCCGATAGTACCGTGACAACACAGACTCTTTGAGATATAAATTGTCTAAAATGTATGGAGAAATTATGGGTAAATCCAAATCAAGAGGCGCCGCTCCGCGCCCAGTGTTCCCCAAAAGGGCTGTCGTTACTGGTGGCATGCCATATGGAAACAAAGAACTCCACTTCGGACACATCGGTGGGGTCTTTATTCATGCGGATATCTTCACCCGATTTTTAAAAGATCGTATTGGCTCTGAAAACGTGATTTTTGTTTCTGGTACAGATTGCTTTGGGTCCCCCATCGTTGAATATCATCGTCAGAAGGTTGAAGCGGGTTCATTTACTGGATCTCTAAAAGAGTTTGTGATGGCAAACCATTCGCATCAAGCGGAAACCTTAAAAGCCTATGATGTAGAGCCCAGTCTTTTTGCCACATCGGCATTTGGACGTTCCGGAGAAATCCATAGGGTATTGAGTGCAGAGATATTCGAAACACTCAAAGAAAATGGACACCTGAAAAAGTTATCGACACTTCAATTCTACGACACATCACTCGACTGCTTTCTGAACGGTCGACAGGTAACCGGACAGTGCCCAATCAACGGGTGTCAATCGGAACGAGGATATGCAGATGAATGTAGTCTGGGACATCAATACCAGCCACAGGAACTGATCAATCCCGTTTCGTCTTTGTCAAGCACGCCCCCTGATCTGAAAGAAATTGACAACTGGTACATCGAAACGGACTCGGTCCGTAGTGCTATGGATGCGTGGCTGCAACACAGTAAAGACAATCGAACACTCAGAAGATTTGCACAATCCGACGTCGAGGAATTCTTTGCCCCACCGATCATCCACATCTTATCCAAGTTCGAAGAGGAATTTGAGAAGATACAGGAGAATCTACCAGGACACACAGTCCACAAAGGTAAAGGCAAATCATTCCAAGTAGAGTTCAACACTCTTAATGATAGAGAATCAGCCTGCGACAGTCTATCTGCGGCAGGTATACAGTATCGAAATGGAAAAACGCTGGTCCCTTTCCGTCTCACTGGAAATATTGAATGGGGCGTTCCTGTACCCGGAAATCCAGATCTAACTTTTTGGGTCTGGCCGGAATCCCTATGGGCACCCATTTCTTTCACCGCAACCTATCTAGAAAGCATTGGTAAACCCAAGGAAAGCTGGACAGACTGGTGGTGCTCTAAGAACGCACAGGTCTATCAGTTTATTGGTGAAGACAACGTCTATTTCTATGGTCCAGCTCAAACAGCACTCTTTGCAGGACTGACGGACGCTTCTCCCAGTGGTATCCCCGATGATGGACAGCTGCAGCACACTCAATTGGTCGTCAATAAACATCTTCTTTTCCTCAATAGCAAGGCGAGTTCATCGGGAAAAGTAAAACCTCCGATGGCACGAGAACTCTTACAGGAATACACGGCAGAGCAACTCCGAGCGCACTTCATTTCTCTGGGATTGGGAATGAAGAACATTTCATTCGCGCCAAAATCTTACAACCCCAATGCAACAGAACAGAGTTCCGATCCAG
>CALDQI010000844.1:0-13605 GCA_937911635.1 uncultured Pseudomonadota bacterium
GTTCCGGCCCACAAAAGACTCTCTAGAGCAATCTCCGCCAGCAAGTTTAGTTTTGTTGGAACCAGCAAGATCGGCGGAACCACCGATAAAGTTTGGAATTCCTGCTGCGATTGCCGTCAGAACTTTGTGACTGGAAGAACGGGTCGCAATGCTACCGCCCTCTTCAAACACCGGCCAATCAACGGCTGATGTATCTGGAGCCTCGTGGTATCCAAGCAACTTGGCACCCGATTCAGACGCTGCAACCTTTTGGTTCCAAGCCTCCCGCTCGGCACTCATCTCTGTGTGTCGTCGTCTAAAGTGTGCATAGGCATCGTCGTGTACAACAAACTTCTCATCTGGATTCATGCCAATAGCCGTTTTGACAGCTCGGATTTCCTCTTCACCCAGTGGAGACCCATGTGCGGATGAAGTATCTGCTTTATTGGGAGAATCCTTGGCAATGATGGTTTTACAGGCGATCATCGTTGGCTGATCGGCATTGTCTTTACCGGCTTGAATTGCTGCACGGATCGCATCTTTATCGTGTCCGTCAATACGCATGGTCTGCCAACCATAGGCTTCAAACCGAGCACAGACATCTTCACCAAAAGCCAGATCGGTTCTTCCATCGATCGTGATGTTGTTGTCATCATACAGGACAATCATTTTACCCAGCTTCAAGTGTCCGGCAAGAGACGCAGCCTCTGCACTCACCCCTTCCATTAAGCATCCATCACCGCACATGACATACGTGTAATGGTCGACCAAATCCGTCGAAACATTCTCACGCAGCCAACGTTCTGCCATCGCCATACCAACACCGTTTGCGAAGCCTTGACCCAGTGGACCTGTGGTTGTCTCAATCCCGTCAGCATATCCATACTCTGGATGGCCTGCCGTCACTGCACCCCACTGACGAAACTGCTTAATGTCTTCAAGTGAAATTGATTGCCCACTCAAATGAAGCGCCGCATAGAGAAGCATCGATCCATGACCATTGGACAGTACAACCCGGTCTCTATCCATCCAGTGTGCATCATTGGGATCGTACTTCACGAAGTCTGACCACAATACGGTCGCTATCTCCGCCATTCCCATTACCATTCCAGGGTGTCCGGAGTTTGCCTGCTGTACGGCATCCATACCCAAACATTTGATCGTGTTCACTGCGCGTTGTTCTGGTGTCATAGTCGCTCCTTAAAGTTCGATGAAATGGTATAACGCATCCACTCAAATCTTCATGTCAAAAATCACATTCCGTGTTAAAAGGGAAAGGAAAAATGTTGAACCCTTCGAAGGAGACAGACACATGGGTAAGTCAATCACCAAACGTTCTGAAGATTATTCAAAATGGTACCAAGAAGTCATCGCCAATAGCGAGCTCATCGATTCTTCTCCAGTCCGAGGTTGTATGGTTCTTCGTCCAAACGGGTTCGCCATCTGGGAAAACATCAAAGCCGATTTGGATCGCCGTTTCAAAGAAACCAATCACGTCAACGCTTATTTCCCTCTTCTCATTCCGCAGTCTTTTCTCAGTAAAGAGGCTGAACACGTAGAGGGATTTGCCAAAGAGTGTGCCCTTGTCACACATCACCGTCTCAGAACAGTCATTGGTGAAGATGGCAAACCAAAAGTAGAGCCTGACCCAGCGGCAAAACTCGATGAGCCCCTCGTAATCCGTCCCACCTCTGAGACCATTATCTGGCACATGTACGGACGATGGATCAATTCTCACCGAGACTTGCCCGTACTGATCAACCAATGGGCAAACGTCATGCGCTGGGAAATGCGTACCCGCCCATTTTTACGTACCGCAGAATTTCTCTGGCAAGAAGGTCACACCGCACACGCCACTCGCGTAGAAGCAGAAGAGGAGGCGCTCAGAATGCTCCAAGTCTACAAAGACTTCTGTTATGAGACGCTTGCTGTTCCAGTTGTGACCGGTGTTAAAACAGCCAACGAACGTTTCGCGGGTGCTGAAGACACGTACACCATCGAAGCGATGATGCAAAATGGCTGGGCCCTACAGTCTGGAACCAGTCACTTCTTGGGTCAAAACTTTGCCAAAGCCTTTGATGTGACCTATCAAGATCAAAACAACGAGCAAGTACATGTATGGGCAACCAGCTGGGGCGTCTCTACGCGGCTTATTGGTGCGCTAATTATGACGCACTCTGACGATACTGGACTCGTCTGCCCACCCAAAGTCGCACCGATTCAAGTCGTCCTCACACCGATTTGGAGAAATGAAGAGCAAAAGTCTGTCGTCCTTGATTTCACCGATAAGGTCCACGCACTGCTGCGCAGAGAATTCCGTGTCAAAGTCGACGATCGCGAAGGTGTCAAGCCCGGTGCCAAGTACTATGAGTGGGAGCGTAAAGGGGTACCCTTACGACTCGAGATTGGTGCGAGAGATGTCGCAAAGAACAGTGTATTTAGTGCACGCAGAACAGGCGGCAAGAAGGCTGGCATCGTAGTGGATGACAATTTTGTAGACAGCGTCCGAGATGCACTCAATGAAATCCAACAGGTCCTATTGGACAAAGCGATAGAGCTTAGAGATTCCAAGACACAAACCATCCGTAGCTACCAAGAATTGCTGGACGGTATCAAAGACGGTGGCTTCTTTATCACGCCATGGAAAGATGATTCAGTCAATGAAGACAAGATCAAATCAGACTGCCGAGCGACCATTCGTTGTTATCCAACGGAACAAGCCTCTCTCGAAGGAGAACTCTGCTTCTATTCTGGTGAGCCTGCGACTCATTGGGCCCTCTTTGCGAGAGCCTACTGATCTGGAATCAGTCTACACCCTGTAGGACTTGACTGAAGGGGAAGGATTGCTGCGGCGGTCCTTTTTTGTACGTACAATGAAGGCTAGCTTATCGACGCTGATTGCCCTTCTTGCCTTTTTTCCCTTTGTTCTTCTTCCCTTTTTTCCCTTTTCCTGGATTCTGCATCGCCTTACGGAAATCACCGCGGTATACGGTTCCTTGTATCCCAATCGTCGGATAGTAAAGAGACCCTTTGAGCTCATCGTCTCCACTCAACAAACCATTGTTTTCATAGACGGTATCATTCACTGTCAGACGCTCTCTTCCAGTCGTTCCAAACGTCGCATAAACAGACAGTTCATAGGCCTTTGTGCGATCAAAATAAAGTGCGCCCACCTGACCCTTGGCGTATAATTGTGTCGCTGTAATTGTTGCATTGTTGGCGTTGGCAAAACGGATGTTGGACGTTCCACCACCCAGTCCGTAATATCCCCAAACGTTTCTCTCGCGAACGACAATTTGATCCACTTCCAAGTTCAGTCCAAACGCTCTATAATTGCTCTCGTTGAACCCCATATGATAATACGGGTTGACCGACGCCCGGTGTTTTCGCGAAGTAAACATGGTGCCTTTTACTCCCAATCCTACATCTTGGCCCACCTGTTGGAAATTTGGTGTCCCACCGGATTTAATCTTCGGGAAAGACTGTGGATACTCCAAAGGAATTAAAATGCTCTGTGCTGAAACACCCCAACCGCCCATAAATGGTTGTACTGTATTCCCCTTTTTCTTTCCCTGTGCATTCGCCAGACCAAGCATTGCCATCCATAACCACATATTGCCTCCGTGTTGTCTCAGAATTAAATCGACATGAACAGTGTAACACAGTCACTGCTTCATGAAATTTATGGTCACAGTATCAATTCTTTTCTCTTGCAATCTTTCTCTTTAGTCTCGGGGAGATTTCCATATGGATATCCGTCTCTGGTTTCACAAAAAACACTTCTCCGCCAAAATTGTACTCACCGAGCGGAAGCAAGCCTCGGAATTCTCCTTTGCTTTCAAGCGTTTCTTGGGCAAATATGACCGATTGACGCTGAATGGGGTCCATTGTCATTTGGAGCTGTTCTAAGGTTCGCGCACTTTTGTTTCTGGCGATCAACGTTACTTGACCATAATCATTGTTGAGTTGTGTATACCATTTTCTGGTGCTCTTTTTTTCCTTCAACACCAGCGCTTGAGCCACTCGCTCTTTGGCCTCATGAATATTGCCCAACCCTTGAGATGCCTGGGCAGCCATGAGCAGCTCATTGACACCAATATCCAAATCAAGTTCCTCCATCTCAGCGAATCGTTTGTTTACACCAGTCCAAGATTGGGTCTTGCTAAATTTTGTCATTTCAGAAAGCAAACGCTCATACTCAGCTTCTTCAGCCGATTTGGCAGCCGCTAGACCACTAGCAAACATGCCCCATCCTATCCAACAACAAAATATGACCCAGTGTTTCATTCACTTTTCCCATCACGGATTGTATTCATAGATGTATCGCATCAGTTCAAGACTTCAACTAGGATTGATGACTTGCTTCACAGATGACACCATTTATCAATACTACGTGATGCCATACCAGTTTATTCAAATAGATAACAAACATATCAATTTGCCACACGATGGTGGACTCAATATAAGATTTGGATCACCCAAATATTTGCTAAACGTATGTCAGAATTTGAACAAATCTTTCGAACCGCCGAACACCACGGACTGTACTTTGGAGTGTCACTTCCAAAAGGCGGTGACATACCGTCAACTGCGTGGAGTCACCTACATCCATTGGAACAGAAGATCGCTAGAACTTTACAAGGCAAACGAAAGATCTCATTTGTGGGAGGTCGGATCGCAGCCCGATTGGGATTGAAGACCATTCAGCAGGATAGCCTAGGGGCGATCAGAGACTCTATGGGAGCTCCAGTTATTGCAAATCCACATTCAACCCTTACGATTTCCATCACGCACAAATCTGACCAGGCCATCGCCCTGCTCAATCGCCAACGACATGTCACCGTTGGAATTGATTTGGAGCACTTAACGCCATCCAGACCCAATATTGAAAGCAAAGTATTGACATCTGAGGAGCGTGCTCATCTCCATACACTTCCGATCGAACGGCAATGGTGCTATTTACTGATGACCTTTTCATTTAAGGAATCCATTTACAAAGCACTGGCCCCAAAATGGAAGCGATACATCGGCTTTGAAGAAGCCATCGTGTATCCACAAACAGACATGACAGCAAAAGTATCACTTAAACCAGCCAAAGGTGATATACTTCCAGTGGAAATCAATGCGCGTTATATGTGGTATGAAGACTCTATCATTACTTCTGTGACGGCACGGTGGCGGTGACCATTTCCAAATCTTCTCAACACTCCCAATCGCAGATTGAACATCTTCTCGGCAACATTGAGGTCTGAAATCCATGGAACACATTCCAGAGCAACAAATTGATTCGATTGTCAAGTTATTCGTCACTTGGAACAACCACGCCAATGAGCAAGTCGGACGTCGAATGGTCCATCGTTTCGACAAATGGTTTGAGTGTTTGTCGACCATTCACTTGGGAGAAAACAAAGTAAAAGGCCAAGTTCACCTCAAGGTGTGCGAGGCCTTTGGTTCAGCGCTGAAAACCATTCAAAAGCCAAAAGAACTTGTCCCATGTGCATACCAATTGTTCCAAACAGAACTGGACCCGTTCAAAGAAACTGAAAAAAGTTTTGAATTGGATATGGAACCAGGTGACATGGTCCAACAGGTTTGGTCATCCCTGTCGCAAACACACCAAAACTTACTCCTTCAGGTATATGCCAATGGAAATTCTGTTTCTCAAGTGGAACTGCTTCCGTTGCTCGAGGCCCGCTATGCGCTCAAAGAGAGCCTGTTTAATAAATTTGTCAAAGGCAATATGGATGGTGTAGATTGGGTACTGAGCCCAAGTTCACCAGATCGTGATCTCATTCCGATGCCGTTGTTTGAGAGCGGGAACATCCAAAGCCCTATTGAACGTCAGTATTTTGAATGTTGGCTCATCAACGCACCAGTGATTTGCATGGACATTCAAGAATTTGCTCCTTTTTCTCACGCACTTAAGTCTGGTTGCATCGTCAGTGAAGTGAAGATGACCTCTGAACCATCGACAACGCAAGCTTCTCCATCATCAAGCGACGCCTTCGGAACTGGAAAACTGCCTGAAACGCAAACCCCCATTCCCGAACATGTTAAGCCGCCAGAGCACGACAACATCAATTCTATTTTGAAGCCAATCGTTCTCTTGTTATTAACCGCCGTTGTTCTCGTTGGTATATTCATTTTGTTAAAAGGTGGAGCCAGCTAGACGCTCTTCCCATTGTTTGGCTAGATCTTTGTGTACTGGGTGAATAACTGAGTGAATATCCTAGGTCTTGCCAACTAAGCCGTCAATAAACGCAATAGAACTCCAGACAAAAAGCTCCATACAAACAACGCCCAAAGACTTAGGTATCCCAATCGTCTCCCAATGGTGTTGATACGGTCTCGTTCAGAATTCGAAAGAGATCCAAACTGCCACTCTGCTTGTAAACCCACAAATTTAGCCAGCCAGCCTTGCATCAGCGATGGTTTGCCAATCAGCACAAAAACAAGCAACGCGAACAACAGATTGCTACTGACAATGACAATTAATATGGTCGCCATGAACTCACATCGTCTAAGGGCTACTTCATCAGTGGACATTGGAGTCAGCCATGATGAACGGATGAGCAAAAGCCCAACCTCACCATCCAGCATACCAAACTCTCTCTATGAAGGCAAACTCATCGACTGTGTTGAGACCTCACGTTTCAGTTGACAGTACATCAATCCTCAGGATTGAGTGGCAATCGTAAATCCTCGGGTTCAAAATCTAGACCACCAGAATCTTGCTCTGAGGGCAATACATCGATCGGTGACGGAACCAACCGAACATCTGTCAGATCAGATGGGGTCGTGGGTTTCAAAACGGTCAACGGTTCTTTCCACTGGGGTACTTCTTCTGCATCAACTGGAGCAAAAGCTCGGATGTGGCTTGGTTCTTGCCCCCACAGAACATTGGGGTTGTAAATCCACGTTTCTGCAGTTCCTTCCTCTAGAGCGTACCCTGTTATTCGGTCGACCTCAACAGAATGGAATCCAAATTCTTCTGGAGCAGTGAAATCCATATCTTCTTTCGGATACCCAATAAACTCCGATTTACCAATTCCTCGAACTGTCTCCATCCATACTGGCAAGGCTCCGGAAGCACCAGACAGTGTCGTGCGTCCAAATCGCATCGGGGTGTTGTCATCAAACCCAACATATGTTGCTACAGTGACCCCCTCCATCAATTCCCAAGTTCCAGATTCTGCTTTGGGTACCATACCGACAAACGCAGCATTTCGGTATCCATTGGTCGTACCAGTTTTTCCGACAACAGGAATAGAGACACCTTCATCTGTTTTTAGTTTCCGGGCTCTACGGCCAGTACCATGTTCCACGACATTGTGTAGAATATTGGACAACAGCATACCGGATACGAAATTGGACACCTGCTGCGTCTGTGGTTTTGCTTCAAAGAGCACCTCACCAGTCGGACCTTCAATTCTTTCGATCAACACATTGCCTTTATCAGAATCATCTTCAACCTTTGTACGCTGACCGGTCAGAAGACCATTGTACAACATTGCCGCATCAAGCAAAGTCAATTCCACAGCCCCCAGTGGCATCGTCAATGTCAGTGGAAGTGTTCCTTCTACACCCAGATTGTTTAGCAGGTAGTTGCAATAGCGCATATTGAGAATGAGTTGGAAATCCGGATGGTGTTGGATAAAGTCCATCGAATACGGCGACACGTCGGAGAGTAAGAGCTGTTGTCGCTTCATTTCTTGTTCAATTTTTTCCCACCAGAGATGAGAAAATGCACCTTGTATCCACAGCTCTGGTTCCATTCCCGTTTGTGCCCAGATCAACCAATCTGATTGTGTCAACGGTTGTGCTACCTCTGTCAACGCACTGGGGATCTCACCGCAGCCAATCCGACTTCCACCAGACACCCGCCAATATTGCGTTTTGTCTACACTGTGATCGGGATCTAAAATCAACTGCTCAACCTCACTCTCAAAATCCGACACACATGCATCAACCACCGGTTTGAGGGTCTGATAATTTTGAGCGGTTAGCCACTTATTCTCGGGATCTTTGAGTTTCTCAAGTTCACGCTCTGCACCGCGTCCAAATAACAGAGATTGAAAGCGAACCACATCTTCAGGCGTCCACGAAGATTGTTCTTCCATAAAAGAAGAATTGATAACTTCTCTTTTGGCAGCCAAAAAACTCACCTCATTCAGGTTTGCACGGGTAGAGATCACCCCCAAATCATCGCGAATGCGTTTGATATACGCCTTTTCGTCCTCATCTTCCTGCATTGACAAGCCAACCTTTTCAATAAGGCTTTGATAATCGACGATGTTTAATTTATCGGTCAAATGGAAGAGTAGCCATACAGACGATCTGTTTTCCGAATGTACACCTGTCCAGCTGAGCGTCGGAAATTCTGCGGCATTCTTATGCCCAGATCTTGGATAATACCAAACCCGTTCAAAAGGGAATGGATTCCCTCGGTTGTCCAATATATCCAGCGGAGACCAACCCAGTTGAAGAGCCGCGGTGTAAATCAAGGGTTTCCAGGTACTTCCGAACTGACGCTTGGCATTGGAGGCTCTGTTGAAATCCATATTTTTAGAGCCACCAACCATCGCCAGAATCTCACCTTTGTGGAGTGCAAGAACCCCGCCTTGTAATTCGACCGTCAATTCAATGTCGCAAGTTTCTTGACCATCCTCTATTGAACGTACGGAGAGCCACAACACATCTCCATCCGATATTTCAGACAACAGAGCCGTTTGCGTCCGCCCCCATTTAGTACCCTTGGCCTTTTTCAAGACCTTAGAAATGCGCTGCAATCCTTTTGAATCGACTATGCATTCGCCATTACCGTCTTTCACTGTCAATGTCGAACCCGTTTCTTCAACGACCTTTGCAAAGAAGAGGTCACCTGGACCTCTGTCTCGTCTCTTTTCCAAAATGATGCGTCGGCCATCGTGAATCAAATCTGAACGCTCTACGCCTTCTAGAACACTCCCAACTTCTGTAAGGTGATGCACCAGACCATATTGCGCGTGACGCTGAATATCCTGATCAATAGTGGTGACAATCTTCAACCCAGCGGTCGCGGGATTGTCAATGTGATATTCTTGCAGTAGAGAACTAAATGGCTCTTCCAGCAACCGTTTTTTGATTTCGTCTACCGTAGCGTTTGGACTGTATTGAAAGACACCACGTTTGAATGGGAGCGGCTGCTCAACCATCGTATCGTGTAGCTCTTGTGAGATGTGCCCTTCAATGAGCATTCTTCCCAACACATAGGCCACTCGTTTTTGCGCGCGTTCGATATTGAGCGCCCGATATTCCTCGACCGTCATGCCCTTTCTGTAAGAACGACTCACAAAGGGGTCAAAAAGTCCAGGTCCTTGAAGCATCCCTGCAATGAACGCACATTCTATCAAGGTCAAGTCTTTGGCCTGCTTATCAAAGTAATGCCGCGCCGCCACACCAATCCCCCGACCATTACCATTGACGTGAAACTGATTGGCGTAGAATTCTAGAATATCTTCTTTGGAAAAATGGTGCTCCAGTCGAAGTGCGTTCAAAGCCTCTTCCGCCTTTGAATTGAGTGATCGGTCTGGACGATTGAATACATTCTTGGCGGTTTGCTGAGTCAATGTGGAACCGCCAGACACAATCCTGCCCGCCTTAATATTCGACAGCATCGCCCGGGTTATCCCGATGGGGTCAAGACCGAAATGACTGAAGTACCGTTTGTCTTCTGAAGCGGTGATAGCTTGGACCCAATACTCGGGGATCTCATTGTACGGAATGTAAATTCGATGGTGATCGCTATAAAATGCATGCATCTGTGTCTGTCCATCTCTGTAATATACAGCAGACTCTTTTGACAGTGCACGAAGAATATAGCTTTTGTCGATGTGCTCACCAGGATTGAGTACAACATGCTGACGATACGCATAGGCAGCCCAACCACCAAGTACAATTGATGCTGTCAATGTAAACCAGAGCAGTCGTTTGATCCAAATACGCATAGTGTTCCTCTATCAATATCTATGTCATTTACAACGAACCAGCGCCAAGACAGGGACATTTTTCTTACTCAATCGTATGGAGTCAACCTGTGTGATCTTGTACGTACGATGCCAAAATCAATCTGCACACTCCACACAGCGCAGACTTTCAGGACGAATCAGCAGACGACCCACTGGAATATCTTCTCCACAATAGTGACACTCCCCAAAGTCTTCGTCGTCCACTTTACTGAGGAGCAGTTCAAGCAACCTCAACTGCTTTGCAGCTCGATCTCCTTGGGCTTGTGCGATCGCATGATGCTGAACGGCATCCATCCTAGCCAATCGACCCACCCGAGTTTGATCCAACTCAATCTGCTCTTGAGCATTCGCGTCGGATTCAACAACAAGTCTCAACTCAGAAATCTTTGCGGCAATGACACCTTTTACATGTGCCTTCTCCGCAGCGTTCATGGATGCTTGGCGTTGTATCGCTGTACGACGGTAGTGGTGATATCGGTCACGGAACTAGAACGGTAAATCATACCACTCTCAGTCGCTTCTAAAATGAGGTCGTACTTTTGTTCTGCGCCAACTTCTTCAGCGATATCGCGCATCTTTTCAATCAGTCCTTCCATCTTTTGGGTGTAGATTTGCTGGAACTCCATCTCTGCATTGTAAGCAGCCTCTTGTGCCTGTGTTTGCAGTTGGTACAGTTCTTGTTCCTTTTCCATCCGCGCTTGATCTGAGAGCAATGCTTGTTGTTGCTGATACTGCTGCATCTGTTGCTGAAGTTGCATCTGAAGTTGCTGGACTTCACCTTGCTTTTGAGTCATCAAGGTATTCAATTCTGCTTCTGTTCGCTTGCCTTCTTCAACCTGAGTCAGTGCCTTTTGAAAGTCTACTGTGGCGATACCGGCAGCCCAAGCAGGAAGAGACATCATCATTCCAAGCAAGAATCCAAAGAGTTGTAATTGTTTCATGGTTCTACCTTTTGTGTAGGGTGTTTTGGCTTTTGTAATATCGCATTTGGGACGGATTGTCGACAGCACTTAGAACCCATGACCTCAGTCAATTCTTCCAACATCCCTCGAGTTTATATTCCTACACCTTAAAATCGACGTATCACGCCTAGGCGATGTTATTGTTCCCAGAGATTGATGGACACAGAATACAATCCTTCTGGCCATTCATCGTAAAAATCGTAGATCTTTTGAGAATCTAGAAGCGATATGGAGATGTCTCCAAATGCTCCTGTACCGCCAAAACCCCCTGCAAGGTCAGCCAAGTCGATGGAGGCAGCACCACCGAGTAAACCAATCAAACTAGACAACGAACGACCGAAACCTTCGACTACAGCGTCCTCATCGTATCCACTGGCACCATAATACAATATGGCACCTTCCCCGATTTCAAAGTCAAATCCAATCTTGGTACCGTCAGACACTTTGAGACCAACTTCTCCGACCACATTCATGACCAACCAGTCTGAACAGCCAGCCCCTGTATCGACTCCTATATTGACATCCATATCAGCAAGATACAACTTCGCCATCGGATCCAATCCTTCTTTCATTCTGAGCAACGCTAGATCACCAGGAGAGAGAGACAAACACCATCCAGTTGCATTGCTCGGGATTTGATCGCCACCGTCTAGGGTACCCACCACATTTCCAATGATATTTCCAGCAAATCCACTCAAATCGAGGTCTTGGTTGAGGAGTGGCAACACCTGTCCGAGAACCAGTTCATCCAATACAGCCTCATGCAACACAATCGCCAGCTGTGCATCTGGGTGGGCATCTTCGATCATTGGGATGGGTACATACGACCCATCGGTTGCCAGTGTTTCTCCAACAGACAACGACATCTCAAGCGCGATGCCATCCCTATCCCCATAAAGTTCATCCAATCCAACAGCCAACGTAGACCCCATCAAATCGGTTTCAAACGCCAGCGGTCCTCCCAACTCGAGTGTTCCAATCTGCGTCAAAAGCTGCTCCAATAAGTTTTCTGCTATTGGCTCTAGAATCCACTGCGAACCATTTTGCAATATCCACTCCAATACAGCCGCATTGTTCCCATTGAAGATAAACTCTGGATTCTGCATCGTTAAGTCTGCATCGTACAAAGACAACGTCAAAGAACCATCGGATTCTAAGATCGGATCTGCCGTTGCCCCGATGCCAATCTGCTCGATTTGAATGATCATGGGTATGCTACCAGCACCAATGGTAGGGTCATTGTACCAAAACTCGTACTCCAACCCAACATTGTTCAACATGAAATCCACTCCGATTCCTGCTCTCACAGGACTCAGTGCAACTTCAGTAGGGTCTTGAAGTATCCCGACTGGTGTCAGTCCCCATGTACCATTGTCAATCGTGGGAAGCTGACTGCCGATGCCGTCTAACCATCCTGTTGAGTCAATCTGCGCGCCCAAGAACTTCCCGAGTGCATCCATACCATTGGGCAACAGGCGTCCCGCCAACCCTCCCGGCCAAGTATCTACAGGGTCATTTCCTGCAAACACTGGTATTCGCTCTCTTAGTTCGCCTTCAGGAACAGTGACGTCGACAACTGCATAATCCTTTTGAAAAGCAATGGCGGAGGTAAAGGTTCCATCTTCATTGACAGCGACAGGGCTACCCTGAAGATAGACTTCAGCAGTGTACGGCTCAACGAGACCATTGACTGGAACAGGACCATCTTGATAAAAACCGCCATACACAGGTTCATTCACCGTAAGACTGTACTCTATTTTCGCGCTTTCCCCACCCACCAGTTCATCTTCAAACTTGGCTTGTCCTGCTTTACAAGCGAGACTGGTACTCATTAATAACAACAGCGTTTTTTTCATTTTGGCTCCATTTACATTGTCTGAGACCTGAATCTCTTTGAAACAATGCTGTCTTCTCTAGACTCAGTGTAACATGAACAATGGTCATCTCTGTTGTAGTCTATATATTTGTCTAGACTGGACTTCAGTTGAAAAGATTTGGTCAAGAATGAACGGATTTGTTAACAAATAGTGCAGTACACACGTGGAGACATTTCCAATGCCATACATCGAATGCATCAATACGAAAGATGACTCTCGCAAATATTTCGCCATTACTAAGCCGATCATCAGCATCGGGAGCAAGTCTGGGAATGACATTTTACTGATCAAAGGGGATGTCGGAACACACCACGCACGCATTGTGAAACGCGGCGGAGCCTTTACCATACAACTCCTCGATATGAAACGACCATTTTTCGTCAACGGTCGAAACTTTCGCTCGTGCCCATTAAAATACGATGACAAAATCGACTTGTCCTTTTATACACTTTATCTCCGTGAAGGGGCTATCCCAAACGATGACTCAGAGCGACAAAAGGACCTCAAAACACTCCAAGAATTGGTGGCTTTCTCCTCTGCCTTGATGGAACAAACAGATCCCAAGGCACTCTTTGAACAGCTGCTTGAAGCCATTGTTGGATTGACCCAAGCTGAAAAGGGATTTTTGATTGTGCTTCAAAATGGGGACTACACAATTGCGGCAACACACAACATTACCTCTACAGATTCTAGTCAACTTGGACTATCGGATACCATCATCCAAAAAGTGGTCGCGACCAAAGAACCTCTCGTTATCAACAATGCTCTGTCAAATGCAAA
>CALDQI010000845.1:0-4153 GCA_937911635.1 uncultured Pseudomonadota bacterium
GATCTCCCAGTACTTTCGGCGATGACCAATACAGACAGATTCTTTTCAGACACGAGACAGCTCTAATAAAGAAAAAAGGAAAAGGAAATAAAAGATTTCGACGCTCTGTCTCCAAACACAGCCATCTGACTTACAGCTCATCTACTCGGAACATAACCACTGTAATATTATCATCACCACCAGCATCACAAGCCATGTGGATCAACGTTCTGGTGGCCTGTTGAAGGGGATGTTCCAGCATGACACGCGCCATCTGCTCCGCTTCCACGAGATTACACAAGCCATCAGAACACATCATGATGACATCACCCACTTCTAAAGGGACGATTTGTATATCTACTTCAACTTCGTTTTCAAAACCCAAGGACCGTGTAATGACATTCTTCAGTCTGAAGTTCTTGGCTTCTTCCACAGTTAGATAGCCGGCTCGAATTCGTTCGTTGACCAACGAATGGTCTTCTGTCAGTTGCTCTATTCGATTTTTTCGGAGAAGGTATCCTCTAGAATCCCCTACGTGCGCCACGTATCCTTTCCCGTCGTATACATAGGTCATCACACAGGTCGTACCCATCCCTCTATATCGACGTTCACGTTTTGCTTCCTCAAAGATCGTTTTACCGGCCAGTTGTACAATGGAGGTAATGTGCTGAGAAATCACATCCTCCATGCCCTCGACACTTTGATTTTCCAAACTCATTAACGAAAAGGATTCATCGATGGTATGAACGGCTATAGCCGAAGCTATCTCACCACCAGCATGACCACCCATACCGTCACAAACGACATAGACGCCGACCTCTTCGTTGATCAAAAAATTATCTTCGTTGTGAACTCGTTTGAGTCCAACATCGGTCATTCCACAAGATGTTATTCGCATCGTATTCTCACATTGCAATGTATCGATATTGATTCAGATATCTGTATCGACACTAAATAATGCAATCGTTCTAACCGTTTGCATGCATTTTTTCAAACACTTTCACCAAATCGACAACTTGAAGAAGACTCAGTTGAGCAGGTCGAAGTCCAAAATCCACGGATGAGTTCTCGTTCAAAGTCGATACCTGCTCCTTGGACAGGGTCTTCTTCAGAGAGTTTCGAAGAGATTTTCGAGGTTGTGCAAACAAGGCTCTATTCAATACTTCGAAGGATTCAATCGAGCAAGGGTGGAAAACCGGATTGTCAAAAGGGTCTATCTGAATCACAATGGAGTCTACATTGGGAGGCGGAAAGAATGCCCCAGGAGGTACCAAGCACACTTTTGATACAGCGCCAAATGCCTGTACAAAGTTCGACAAAGAACCTCGAACCCTATCGCCTTGATTCGCCAGCATTCTCAGCCCAACTTCCTTCTGTAGCATGAAGGTAAATCCCGTAAATGACACCGATGACATCAAAAGATTTTGGACAATCTTAGTCCCCACATTGTATGGTAAGTTGGACAAACACTTCCATGACTGATCACCGTCAAGCAGCTGAGTAAAATCAACGGAGCTCGCATCGGCATCGATAATGGTCACCGTTGGGAATTTCGACCGAATGATCGATTGCATATCTGGATCAATTTCGATGACTGTGACCTTTGCACCAATTTCGACCAACGATTTTGTCAGCGCACCTTGTCCAGGACCAATCTCCAGAACACAGTCCCCACGTTGTACACCTGACGCTTCGATAATGTGTGCGATGACACTCTGGGAAGTCAAAAAGTGCTGACCAAATTTCTTTTTCGGTTTCAAGTTCGTCTCCCTGTTGTAGTATAGAAGTCCACATCTGGAGACCATCGAGATCGTACCGTGTCCATTTGGGGAGTTCGATAACCAGAGTTGTACCGAAGTCTTCCTACATTGGCAATCATTGATCCATTGTCCGTACATCGATTCTTGGGTGGAAGAAACACCGCGGCGTCCAGCGCCATCAATCGCTCTCGAAACCCTGAGTTGGCGGCCACTCCGCCACCAATGGAGATTTTACACACCCCCGTATCTTTCATCGCTCGAATGACTCTATTCAATAATACATCTAAGACAGCGGCTTGGAAAGAGGCCGCCACGTTTTCTGGGACCCATTCTGGAGTCTTTTCCAAATAATTCCGAACAGCAGACTTCAATCCGCTGAACGACATGTCCAAATCATTTCGATTGCTTGTATCGACCCTCGTTTTACCAACCTTGGAAATCCGATGTGTTCTAGGAAATCGAATACTGGTGGGGTCTCCTTCTTTCGCCAATCGATCAATGATTGGTCCACCTGGATATCCGAGTCCCATCATCCGAGCGACTTTGTCATACGCCTCTCCAACAGCATCATCGACCGTTTGTCCTAGGACGAGGTAATCCCCGATCCCACGTGCCAAATACAAGGTAGTATGACCGCCAGATACGACAAAAGAGAGGAACGGGAATGTGGGCTCGGGCTCATTTAAAAGCGCGGACAGTAAATGCCCTTCAAGATGGTTGACAGTCATGAAGGGAACCCCAAATCCAAGTGCCAAGGATTTTGCAAAGGTAAACCCAACCAAGACTGCACCAACGAGTCCGGGTCCCCCTGTTGCACAAATTAAGTCTGGGGTCTGAATACCTGCTTGTTCCAATGCGGCCTTGGTACAGCTGACCACTTTATCTACGTGTGCACGAGAAGCAAGTTCCGGAACAACCCCTCCATACTGCTGATGAACCTGTTGCGACCAAATAACGTCCGACCCAATTCCCTTATTTGTCACCACAGAAGCCGCCGTCTCATCACAGCTGGTCTCAATACCCAAAACCACATCTACGGTAGTCGGTGCAAATAAAGACGTTGATGGGTCACTGCTGGTCATGTACAATCCGTGCGCGATACGATGTGGGTGTACACTGTATATTCTGTTGCTACAGGTCGTACAAATCGATTCTCCCCCTGTAGAGTATTGAGTTGATATTCAGTTATCGAGTTCGGCATCATACAGATGGATAGACGTCATATCTACTTTGTATCCTCAAGACCTATCTTGGTCTCCTCAATAATCTTGTCCATCCCAGGATGGTTATCGATATCCTTGTTGAGCGAAACAAGATTCAAAGTCACCTCCATAACTGAACCATTTGCCTTGGGTAGGTTTGCAATCTCAGCTTCCAATAAACTTATGGAACGCTGAGTATACTCATATTGGCGCTGAAGTTTCTTAAATTCGGGATCTTGCTCTCCAACCTTCTCACGTTGCTCCTCAAGATTCTTCAAACGCTCTCGCCTTCTAGCAAGGTCGCGTTCTTTTGCC
This sequence comes from uncultured Pseudomonadota bacterium, assembly GCA_937911635.1. Classification (GTDB taxonomy): domain Bacteria; phylum Myxococcota_A; class UBA796; order UBA796; family UBA796; genus CAJWHX01. The sequence goes on from CALDQI010000845.1 coordinate 3,257, forward strand.
ACTCTAGAGTCTGCAGACGTAAAACCAGACTTCGCCGAGTCATAAGACCAAGAGAGTTCTCCAAGATTTTGACCTTTACTGCCCACACCAACCAAAATCGTATCGGAATCTAGGACTTCAGGACCGGCTGTTGTTTTCCCAATCTTGCTCTCAATAACAATATCGATATATGGAGCTATCGAGGTGATTTCATTGCGATTCAAATCGGCAAACGCGATGCGTATATCTGTTTGTTTGGGATGTTCCATCAACCATTTCACCGGTTCGGTCACTGAACATTCCGGAAGCATAGAGGATACTGTTAAAAAGTCACCCATCGGTTTCTTCTCTAAAAGAGTTGACGAGACAAACGATAGGTATTCAATGGAGACGCCATCTTGGGTGTGCACTCTGGAGTCTACAAAATTCAATCCATCACACTCTAGATTGCTCAGGACATATGGTAGACGACGTTCTTCGAGAGCGGTCATCAACCATTCTCCGCCCATAATCAAATCTCGCTCTGCAATCCCTAAGGCAGTGAGTGGAGTGGGTGCTGTAGAGAAGGCATCCAATACCAGTTCAACTATCTTATGCTGATTGTCCACTTCAACTTCTTTAATTTTATCTCGATTGAGCGAAAAGTTTCCAGCGTCTACAACCATCGTCGACGATTTGTGCTCTTGTAACTGTGTCATGCGTCTGGACAGACCGCCCAGTGGATTTTTCTTTCAACCACACGGTTCATACTCACCGTTGATGGCGCTACTCACCACCATATTCATCTCAATCGCACCTTCTACACCATCATTCAGATCAACTTGTTCAGTAAAGCCACTACAGGCAAATAAAAACCACATTTTTCCCTTCCCGTATTATTTAGTCGTTTGCAAACCTGACGTAAGATCTACAAATTCA
>CALDQI010000846.1:0-2531 GCA_937911635.1 uncultured Pseudomonadota bacterium
CTAAAATTGACCTTTCGCAAATCTGACAAAGCCAATGCAAATGCCAACGAGACCAAAAATGTCTGACCACCAGAGAGTGTGGTTAACGGTCTGGAACAGTTGGATTCCATCTTCACTTCAAAGTCGAGTACCGGTCTACCATCTGCGTCTTTTCTCACTTCCAGTAGATAATCTGTTTGCATCGCACTCAGGTGTTCGTTTGCCGATCTGACCAGCAGCTGCAATTGTCGGATTTGAGCGTAGGTACGAAATGTCATCCCACGACCGACATTCGGATCCGCCACAACATGACCGCTCGTGTTGAGCAATGTATGCATGTCTTTCCACTGCTGGACCAAATTTTCCAGTTGCTGGATTCGCCTCATGCGTTCAAGATTTTCTTCATATTTCTTGAGTCGAGCCTCAATGCCAATCTTTGACTGCTCAACCTTCGCCTTGGCTTCCATGATATCTCGCCGGGCTTCCTTCAAAGCAGACCACTGTTCTACCCATTCTGCCCCCATATCAAACCACTGAATCGACAGGTTCTCCATCGACAGTAAACCGTGGGTGAGTTTATTTTGAGTGTCGATTAGAGTTTGCTTCAATGTTTCTTCAGCAGATCGAAAACTGTCTAGTTCTGTCAATAAACTTTGTTTGAGATCTCGCTGAAGCTTTAACCGTTCTTGAAATCGAGTTTCACGCTGCTGCCAGTCATTTAGAAGACCACTCCACTTCATCCAAGTAGACTGTAAATGTCGCTGCAGAAACCCAACGCTACCAGACAACTTTTGCTGTGGCGCGCACTGACTCTTTGTGACCACATTGACTCGGTCAGCAATCTTCGCAAGTGTTGAATTCAGTTCATTCGCTGACGATGTCATCTCTCTACTCAGCTGGGCACATTGATCTCCAAGTTCATCTTGTTTTAAGAGCAAGGCATGCTTTTGATTGATCAACTCTTGGTGCTTGTTTTGGCTTTGCAACATAGAGTTTAACTTGGCACTAGAACGATTCAGACGCTGGCTCAAGGAATCCAACTGCTCACACTGTGAGTCCAATGTACGACGATGGATATCTGCATCCTCTTTTGCAAAGGTTTCAGGTCCTACCCCTAGATCAATTGCAATCTGCTTCATCTCTTGTAGCTTCTTTGACAAATTACTTTGCATGCGAGAGAGTTTTTTACGATTGCTCTCTTGTTGACGCTGAATATAACTGTTGCTGGTTCGTAAAGAGGTAACCCTTGAGCGTTCATCTTGAATCCGTTTTTCACACTGGCTGCGATTGAATTCAAGCTGTTTCTGAGCGTCTAGAGCTTTGTTGTACTTATCAGGATCCGCCATTCTCTTGAGTGGGTGATGCGTACTTCCACATAGGGCACACTTTTCGCCTTCTTTAAGTTTGACACGCTCCTCATGAAAGACAAAAAAGGACTGAGCCTTCTCTAGTCTTTTCCGAATTCCATTCAGTTCTGTGTCGATATTTTCACAGGCCTGTTCGTGCTGCTTGAGTTGCTTTGTGTTTTGAACAGTTTCTTGAGCCTGTACAGTCAACTCCGATTCGATCTCGTCAATCGATTGCTCCAATGTATGCTTGGCTTCCCAATGTCCGATAAATGTACGACACCATTCGGATTGTCTTCTTAAGAACCGCTGCCTTCTTGATACTTGAACCCCATAATCAGACAACGTGGCATCGCCAACGCGATTGACCACTTCACTGAGGGCATTCTGCTGTTCTTGTTGCAATTCCGACAATTCTTCCGCGGATACACCCGTCACTTTTTTCAATTGACGCTCGACCTTCTCAACCTCTTTAGATTGCTTGTCCATTTGCACTTTTAACTTGCTGAGTTGGGATTTTTTAATTTCCAAATGATTCAACTCATCTCCTACTTGACGGAGAGCCTCTTCAATCTCTGGTCGATTATTTTGAAACTCTTCCAAATCTTTTTTGATTGCACCACCTTCGGTCTGTAAACGACCAACATCCTTTTCTTGCTCTATAATGTTGTTCTCGATCTGCTTGAGTTTCTTTTCTTTGTCTTGATAAGTTTGTCGTTTGGTTTCCAATACCCCTCGATGATACTCCCATTCCTCGCCTAAACGAAGGATACTTTGGGAGACGTTATAGGCGTTGAGTTCCTTATTGTATCGGTCCAATGTTTGCCGTGCCGTAAGTACTTCAGTTTCATTCATCACCCCAATCAATTTGTCGCGTTCTGCTTGAAGCTCTTTCCGAAACTCCTTGTGTCTATCCTGAGCCTGTAAACAGAGTTCCGCCAAATGTCCTGTACCTGTGATGCGCTCAAGTAAATCAACACGATCTTTATTGGACGCCTTAATAAACCGAGTGAACCCGTTCTGAGGGAGCAAGATGGTTTGCTGAAAGTCATTGTAAGACATGCCTCGAAGGGCCTTATTAAACGCAGACGCATACTCCTTTGCCGTTGATGAATCTGTCATCACCTCCAGGAGTTCACCATTTTTATCAATCCGATTGAGTTTTCGACGTGGAGTCTGTACAGCTCCCGTAGATTTTCGACCTGC
>CALDQI010000847.1:0-2120 GCA_937911635.1 uncultured Pseudomonadota bacterium
CAAGATGCCTGGGACAAACTTGTCGCTGGTAGAGCGGATCTCCGGAAGTACTGTGAAGGACTTCCGGAAGGTGAGCATTTGTTCATCAAGAATCTAGAAGATGTACAAGGAGATGAAAGAGACATCATTTTCATCAGTGTTGGATACGGAATTGATGGTGAAGGGAAGTTTACGCACAATTTCGGACCTGTGGGTAAAGATGGTGGCGATCGTAGACTCAATGTTCTATTTTCCAGATCTCGTTATGAGATGGTGCTCTGTGCAAACTTTGAATCGCATTTAATTACTTCTGACAATAAAGCCCTGCAAATGCTTAAAAGCATGCTTGAACTCTCAGTGGAGTACTCTTCGATTGAAACTCGTCAGCCCAAAGGGTTCATTGAAGACGTGTGTCTCTTTATTGAATCCATTGGATATAAGGCTCTTCCGAACTATGGACCGGATGGTAATACCATCGACATCGCCGTTCAAGATATGGAAACAGAGCAGTTTAAACTCGCCATTTTGTGTGAGGGAGGGGCTTCTACGGAGATCAATTCTACTCGTCATCGAGAGCGCATGTTCTCGCAATCATTAGAAGCATTTGGGTGGCCTGTCTACAGAGTATGGTCACTGCCGTGGTATTCCAATCCCAAGTCTGAGCAAATGGCTTTATCGAAGCTCATTCAAACCGCCGTTCCTCCCTCTGTGAATAGGACATCTTTTGTGGTGACTCGAGTTCCTCAAAGTTCTGTACCATCATTGGACTGGGTAAAGACGCAGAAGTTGGATGTGGGTACTTTGAATGTTGATATACCTGCAGATGCCCAGCCCAAGAGTCATCCTCATCTGGTTACTTCGTTCATGACTCCACTACTGAAACAGGAAGGACCGCTTTCCCGAGACATGATCGTAACCCGCATATGTCAGATGGTACCGTCTAGACGGACCAGTCGAAACAGGGATGCCATCGATAAAGTATTGAGACAGCTGATGGCGAGCAAGTCTATATTGAGAAAGCACGGATTCTATTGGCATTCGGATTCAAATTTGAATCCAAGAGTTCCGTTGGATGACTTTCGAGACTTTGCTGATCTGTATCCTCCGCATGTACTGACCTTTGTTCGATTCTACCTAAATGGTTCGGTTGAGAAAAGATTGTCGTTGACAGAAACGGCTGGATTGTTGATGGACCTTGTTGGCTGGAGTTCAATCGGTAAAACGCGTCTGCAAGAATATTCAGACGGGATTGTTCAGGTGGTCGCCGATTCCAATATCTCTGTGAGAGATGGTGTGTTGTTTCTAGAATGTTAAGGGTGGCTACTCTAGGTGCTGTGCCCAAAATCCCTCGTCCTAATTCATAGACATTTGCAAGCGATTCTGGTTCTGATGTTGACTGTAAGCGTACTCGTTGATCTAATTGTCCTACAGTATCGACTGTTTGAACAGCGACGTATGAAGGTTTTGAATTTTATATTGGTTTAATTCATACTTGTTTTGGTTACAGAACCTGTGAAATTGTCTAAATAATTCATTCAATCCTTGTTGATGTGTCATAATAAACTTTACCATTCTGGTATGGTAAACAATATTTGATAATGGGGGACTGGCAGTGTTGTTTTTCGCTTTGATGATTGGACTGGGGATGGCAACACCAATTTTGCAACCGCAGATATCAAGTGGAGAGCGGTATTCTGAGAGCTATACTCTTAGTGCGGATTTGTCGGATGGATCCTTTGTGTTGTTTCAAGTCCTATTTTTCAATTTTGGCTTCGGTGATGGAAATGCAGCTTGTCGTATTTTGTACGCTCCAAAAGCAGGACAGGGGATCAATCGAAAGGAAAAGTATTCAAATACAGAATGGAACTACAATTCTACAGTGGATCGTTTGGAAGTTGGAACGTGCGTTCTTCAACAATCGTCGATAGTGCAAATATCAGGAACTGTTGAAGATATTGACCTGAGTATGAAGATTCATTCGACGCTGCAAAAGGTTCGCTTTCCGGGCGAGCGAGATGCGCCCGGGCGTATTTTTCAGTCGTCTGTGTTGCTCAATGGTGCTGAATTGAGTGGGAAACTCAATGGGCGTTCGATTTCCGGAAAGGCATATATGGATCACAATCGGTCTGATGCAATCATCA
>CALDQI010000848.1:0-4083 GCA_937911635.1 uncultured Pseudomonadota bacterium
TGATGAGGATGTGTGGATAATCGGGATTGGCAAAGACTCTTTTGAATCCAAAGTCCGACATCAGAGATATGTATTTCGGCATATAAAGTGGCTCCGTGTTGGTGTTGAGCCAGTCACAAAGCAGGATTTATGCCAATCAGGTATGTGTCGTTTGATACGAACGATGTGGGTGAATGTTCAGTAAGTGATATAGAACTTCGTCAATTGATCTGTCGAATTTTGCTTGAATTCGTCAGTTTTCGTCAATATTGGTCAAAATCATTCACCAACCTCAAAAACTGTTCAAGTATTCAAGCATTTACACAATCGACCGTCGGGGTCACTCCATCAACGCATCTCAAACCAAAATCAGCCACTATAGCAAAAAGTGTACTGCTACCAAACCTGTCGAGTAGATGATATCGGTTGAAGTCACTGATTGTACCGACTCCAGCCGCGTTTGTAATAATGAAACAGCACAGGGTCGAGCAGGTGGTTGCTTTTCACTTCCACTTGTTCTTTGGCGATGTCCTGTCCGAATACAAAGAGGGTGGGGAGTTTGTCTGTTGTTAGAAATTTGGTGTCCAAAGTGAGTGACTTGTCCGACCAATCTAATCCTCGTTTACTGGCCATCACAAAGCCCCATTCTCCAAAAGAGGGGACGTTGACATGGTAGGGATAGACAAAGCCGTCATGTTCACCAAAGGTTTCGGTGAGCGTTTCTTCAATGCACCAATAGGCTTCCGGGGCGAAGTAGGGGGATGTGGCTTGGGTGACCAAAATGCCATCGGAAGTGAGTCGCCTATGGACCAGTTCATAGAAGCTGGTCGAGTAGAGCTTCGAGAGGCTTTCCGAGTTGGGGTCCGGCAAGTCGATGTAGACCACATCGTAGAATGTCTCACTCTCTTGCAAGTAGAGCATTGCGTCCTGATGGATGATGGAAACCGCTTCGGATTGTAAGGCGTTCTCGTTCAGCCTGGTCAGCATGGGGTGTTTCAGTCCCAGTTCGGTGATCGCAGGGTCAATGTCCACCAAGTCGATTTGATTGATACTGTCCCACTTTGAGATTTCCCGTACCGCCAGACCGTCTCCACCGCCTAGAATCAGTACCCGTTCGGCATCGCGTCCCAGTCCCACAAGGGCAGGGTGCACCAAAGACTCGTGGTACCGTGCTTCGTCAATCGACGAGAACTGGATGTGTCCATTCAAGAAGAGTCGGATGTCGTTTCGCCAGCGGGTGAGGATGATCCGCTGATACTGTGTGTCTTCGGCGTATACAATCTCGTCTTGGTAGAGAATGTCCTCAAAGAAGTGCACCATCCGCTCAGAGTAGATGAAGAGTCCGATCAGCACCGCCATCACTGAGAATCCTTGCCATCGAAAGCCCCGCTGTTCAGTCTCTGTCAGCAGTCTTGCACCGAGCCAGGCGACGAAGAGGTTCAGCAGACCAAACACCACTGAGGCTCTGGAGAGCCCAATCCAAGGCAATACGACAAAAGGAAAGAGCAATGAGCCAAAGAGCGCCCCAACATAGTCGAGTGCCAGTACATTGCTGAGGGCCTTTTCAACTCCATCATCTTGTTTCATTAGGCGAATCAAGAGGGGAATCTCGGCACCGACCATTGCGCCAATTCCAATGCAGAAGGCATAGAAGATGGGGGTGAAGATGGTTGGCAGCATCGAGGAAGTTGCAAAGATGACTACCGATGAGATCCCACCCACGAGGGCAATCCCCAGCTCCAGTCGAACAAACCACAGCAGAAGGTCCTTTTTGATATATTGTGTGGCGTAGGAACCCAGGCCCATCGCAGATAAAAAGAGTCCGATGATGAGAGAGAACTGCGTGACGGCATCCCCCAGCAAGTAACTGGAAATGGCACCGGCGATCAGTTCATAGACCAAACCGCTGGCTGCAACGATGAACACCGAGGTCAGCAGCAGGAGTCTTTGGGAGCGTTCTAGCATGGGTGTGATGGGGAGTTTGGTTTACTCCATGTACCCCAGTTTTCTCATGCGTTCGATGGTGGCTGCGTCCAGTTCACCACTGTTGGAAGTGGCGGCATTCTCTTGGGCTTCCTTGAGAATTTCACCCAAGATGGTCTTGAGTTGGGTCATCCATTCACCGTCTGGCATGTCACACCAGTTGCCCTTTTCAGACGCCAAGTTCTTCATTTCGGTTGGGTCATCCAAGAGGGCATACAGCTCTTCTGGTTGAAGACCGCGTGGGTTTTCTGGATTTGCCAGAATGAACTTCCAGCCGTTCATGCTGATGGCAGACAGGATGTTCCCTTCAAAGTCATTTTCCGAGATCGCAATACGAGCCATTGGGTGCGGTGTACACTGAGTGACTTCGTGCTCTTCATCTGCTTCAGTGAGGTCTGGAAGGAGAGACTCGCCGTCCCACGATGCATCGGCTTCCAGTCCCATGACGTCAGTGAGGGTTGGTGCGATATCGATGGAACGAACTTGCCACGGAATGCGAACGCCTTTGGGCCGGTCTTTGGCTGTTTTGACGATCAGAGGAACGTGGAGAACCTCATCATACAAAGTCGTACCGTGCCAGAATCCGCCGTGCTCATTGAACTCTTCACCGTGGTCTGAAATGATGACGATGACGGTGTTGTCATAACGACCCGTTTCCTTGAGCCAGCCAATCATCCTGCCGATTTCCAAGTCTAGAAACTCAATCTCTTGCTTGTATACATCTTTGAGATACTCGGTATCGTTTGGATCTGGATGCTCGTGCTCGGCACGTCCGTATCCTACACCGTTGTACTCTTCTTTACTTGGATCTTTGAGACTTGGGTGTTCAAAATAAGGGTCGTGTGGTTCCATGATGTGGGCATACATCATCCAGCGGCTTTGATCGTTGGCTTCGATGAAGGCTTTCACATCGTCGAAGACCACGTCGGCAGGCTGATAATAATCGTGCACAACCCGGTATTCAGGAGACAGACGCTCTTTGACTTTGGCGACCACTTTGTAAAAGGTGAGTCCAAAGACACTTTCCGTACCCGCAAAGGGATAGTTTGGCGCTTCGTACATAAAGGTGTCAAACCCTTGGTCTAAGTTGAAAGTCGACGTCAAGTTGATGTTGTTCGCCAGCGCTCCGGTTGTGACCCCATTTTCTTGGAGGATTTCACTGAACAAGATCGCTTCATCTGGAACCCGTGCTGCCTTGGTTTGCGTGGCGTGACCCGACGGGATTCGGCCAGTGAAGATCGAGACCCCACTGGGGCGGGTCCACGATGCCTGAGAGATGCATTCTTCAAAGAGAACACCATCTGTTGCCAGTGCATCCAGATTCGGCGTTTTGATGTCGATTTGGTTGTATGCACCCACATAGTCTGCACGAAGGGTGTCGATCATCATCATCAAGACGTTCGGTTTGTCTTTGAGCGCATCGGTCATCTGCTTGCCGTGTGCCTTGGCAGCAGGATTTCCACCGGCGAGTGAGGTTGCTGAAATCGCACCCATAAATAGGATGAGTTCTGCCCATACCAGTGCACCCGTTTTGGCGGTGATGTTCTTCCATTTGGACAGAACAAGCAACAATCCACACAGAACCAGTAATCCAACTAGGATTCCCAGCATCGTTGGCATCGGTACACCTTGTTCGGCATAGACGACTTTGTTCATCTGGTATCGAAGAACAAAGGCACCCATTGGAATCAATGCAGCAGACCCACCAATCCCAAACGCAAGAGGTGAGAACTTTTCAAGACTGGAAATGATCTTGAACAGCACGACCAAGCCAATGCCAGCCCCAAAGGCGATGCCGCCTCCAATGAGTCCATAGAGGATGACTGAATACACCAAGGACACCAACTCAGGTGCACCAGTTGTGTTCAAAAGCCAAATGGCTTCAAGGTTTCCAAATACTGCGGCGGTACAAGCGCCACCGAGTGCGGTGGTCGCGATCAAATTTATCGGTTTCATGACGGCAAATGTATCCGAAAAGGTCGAATAGGTCAAGCGATTGGGCGCACTCTATTGTGAGGATAGAGTTACAAGAATCGCTTGGTGTCTACGCTTTGGGTTGCCTCTGGATCAAACTGGTACTCTTCATCGAGCAACAGGTTGATTTCATCCATTACAATATTG
>CALDQI010000849.1:0-5357 GCA_937911635.1 uncultured Pseudomonadota bacterium
GATAGAGAGAGTGAACCTGAAGCAATCGAGAGAATGTTTGCTCCGTCTAGTGGAATTCCTGTAACTCCCTCTGATTGGGAGAAACTCTTCAGAGTAGCCTTTGGCGTTCGTGGTCGTGGTTGGGTTGTTCGCTGTTGGGGATATGCGGAGCGCAATCTGATGGCAACAGAACTTTGGCCAGTGGACAACAGTGGTTTGGCCGTTGACAAAGACAAGATCCGTTTGCAACGGAGCATTGAACGTGCTGGACCCGAGACATTACTTGTCGTTGTTGGTCCGTCCAATGGTGTGGTTTCTGATTCTGATTTGGATTGGGCTAGAGGAGTGATTCGTGGATTGGTTCGAAAACAACAAGAACGGATTCCAATTGTCAAAGAGGTGATTGTAACGAAGTTTCACCCTCTCACTTTGCACAGTGAGGCTGAAATAGATTGTCCTCTCCCAACCTTCTCTATCGATGATATGCAAGGCGTACTTCAAGACTCGAATGGTCATCGAGCGACAGTATCTGCAGGGCGATTACTGTTGAATGCAGGAGTTGTCGAAGTTGATTCCATGATAAAAGGTGTACAATGACCACTAAATATGTGCCCGTTTCTCAGAGTCAATCCATGTATACTGGAGCCACCCAGCAGACGGTGGCGCCATTGCAGTGGGCCGTAGATTCTGCCCAAGGTAAAACGAACGGTCTGGAGTGGGTGGATACACAAATTATACCTAGACATCGGTCGTTTACAATGAATGCCGATGACAACACCGGTGAGCGTCAGTATCGACATCGTCCATATGCGGCATACTTACCGAAAACGATGATGATGGCGGCTAGACATGCCCAGCAACAGGGTGAGCCAACTGTTTTGGAAGGATTGTTGCTGTTGTTTGCCAAGATGGAATGGTTGGTTGCAACCCGTCGATATTATTGGTCTCCGATGAGTCCCGTACCCAAGTTACTAGCATCATTGGTAGAGGCGATGGGGATAGACAATGAGATTCATAAAAATAGACCGGATGTGTTGGCTAGATTGGCAGCTCGGTTGCCTACGTGGAACCCTTCTCGCGGTACAGTTCAGGGAGCCAAAGATTTACTTGTTGAAACGGTGGGGGATCCCTTTCCCATTCGCGTAGCTCAAATGCCGAAAGATAAGCCAATACCCATTGACCCTGAAATTCAAGGAGAGGTTTTTGCGTGTCATGATGTGAGTTGGTGGGATCGTAGAACCACTCGAACGCCCGAAGGAAAGGCGCAGAACACCCCGATGAACCTCCGAATTGATTCAGGGTTCTTACAGTTTCAAACCCCAGAAGATCCAATGCCTCTACACCATGAGGATGTACTTGTAGGCTGGAAGATTTCTGATAAATTTCCAACAAATTTGCTACGATTGTTGCCAGCATGGATATCCATCCGTGTGGTAATTCTCCCTGAGCAAGCATAGAGGAAGAATAATGGATACCAGTTTTGCAGTATTTTCCCCACAAGAGGGTGCAGTTCTTGATCAAATCAGTTTACAAGCGATAGCTGAAGTCCCGAACTTGTTTTTGGGTGCATTGATGGATGGTTTGGTGCCTCAAGAGGACAATATCATCCTACATGGGCTTGATATTGCGGGTGATTGGGCAGCCGGTGGTCCACCAGGTACAAAACGTCCGGACCCACAGTCGATAGGATTGCGTATTTCGCCGGGTAAGGCAATTGTTACCGATAAGGAAGGCGTCCGATTTTTGGTTGAGATTCATGAAGAGGTTCGTATTCCATGGCCAACCAAGGCAGGTCCAGCAGTGCATGCGGCGTTGGTGATGGTCCTTGAGCGTAAGCCTTGTGTTATTGGTTCTGGAATGTTGGTGGCTCGAGAAGAAGTGACGGCACGGTTTGGTTTCGTCGATAGCCAATTGAAGGATCGAGCCCATTACTTACCAGTAGCCGTCGCCACAGGAAATGCTCAAGACTGGGCAACCGATCACTCTAGAATTATGCAACCAGAACATCCGGTAATTGGATTGATGATCAAGCGCTTTGAAAAACTTGAGAGAACAGTTTGGCAAGCAGAACCAGAAGGCGGTGTATGGGATCGTGAGGTAATCGGTAAGAACTGGTTCCGTTATCAAACAGTGGGAGCGGCTGCTTTACAGGCTACACGCGCGATGCTGATGACCTATCCAAGCACGACTCGAGATAGAGTTCGTCTACTCAAGACGTTGCATGAACAGCTGCACAATTCTGTTGAACAGGCTTCCACAGAGCTGCTTCAACTCATTGGTTCTAGAGATGGTGCGGGCCCGTATGCAGATGTTCTTCCGCAAGTAGAGGGTTGATAAATGGCTGCCAATCCACTTCAATCGATGGGATTTTGGCGCGGGTTTGAAGGCGCCGTAGAGATTGCCGTTCCGATGACGGTCGCGGGAATTGTTTTCTTCCGAGTCAAAGCATTGATGGAACAGGTGTCAATGGGGCGACCCTTGACCACTCTTGAAGTGTTTGTTCTTTTAGGTGCGATGACTGCAGTGATCTCTTGGGCTGTTTCCCGTCAAATGTTTTTGAGCGGTCGTAGGAAACCGATTGTGATTGCAGTGATGGCAACCATATTTTCCTGTGGTGCAGTCTATGGACTCGTCAAACTTTTAGCCTCAGGTTTTGAAGCCTCTTGTGCGGATGTATTTGAAGGTGTTCTTATTGAAATAGACGGGGTTTGGAAAGGGCAAATGGGACTCGCTTGTCAAGTAGGATCGATTGCAGGGAACAATTACATTCCTGGTGCATTGATACGCCCTGCATGGGATGGGCAATCTTCGGGTGCATTATGGGTGTTCACCACTGTGGTGGCGACCTTTTCTTCTGTAGCGATGAGAGATGTGCGAGTTCGACCTACCAAAATTGTTAAGAAGCTGTACAAGTTATTGGAGTTTGCTCCTGCATCCGGTCTTGATGGGGTACTCGGAGAAAAAGCCAAAGATGGTCGGGTGCAGGCCTGTAGTAATTCGACCTTTTGGGGCGAGATCTGCGGACAGTTGTATTCAGCAGACAAAAAGTTTGAACCTGGTGAATGGTGCGGTCGATGCAACCAGACCTACACGAAAGCAGATTTCAACTTGACATTTAATATTGTGACTCTGTTCTCCGACAATATTGATTTGCTCAATATGTTAGAGAAAAAGGATACCTTGTCTTGGGATATTCCCGGCAGGATACCAGCAGATGGTCGGCAAAGTGGAGTCGAACGTTGGGTAGTGATCGGTCAGGTCACGGCTCCGGATGTTATCAGTGTGTCTCAGTTGTTATCGATAACCCACGCACAACTTGACAACTGGCAAAGCGATAATGAACGCGTTCAATCTGCGATTGATCTTGCCAAGAAAAGAGCCTCCAAACTGTACGGTTGGATTTGGTTTGGTCGACAAACGAAACGACTTACGTATGCTCGTCCGACGAATAAAGTGCTGATGGCAGTCGGTACGACACGATTGCGAGATCTGGTGACAGATTCAGGCGACGAATTGTATCTGCAGCTCGATATTGGCTTATTACCACTGGAAATGAGAACAGCCTTTTACAAAACATTCAGAGATGAAAAGCGAGTGCCTAGATATCAGAATTCCAAGCTGGATGTTTGGGTTCCAATAGCCCCGAGATTATCTGCAGAGTTGGCTGGAATGTGGGTTCCACGAGTCGAAGGGGAGGCTCTAAGAAAGTGGTTGGCCACAGGGCGTTTGCAAGAAGAGGGCAAGCGAGGAATCACGATTCCAGTTCCATATACTGTGTATGATGCACCTGAAGAAGAAGAGTTTCAGACCTCAATGGAGCAAAATGTTCAGCAGCTGGTGGAAGAAGATGTTGCGCCGGTTGAAAAGCCAACAGAGCAAATGGATTTGACAGATATCTTTGATTTTGGACAAGATGAAACACCTGTTCCATCGGTTGAAGAAGAGGAAGATTCTACACCGATCGTTGAAGATGAACCAGAACCAACAGTGGAAATTGTCCAAATAGAACCAGAGGTTGTGCCAGAAATTTACATTGAGCCAGGAACGCTTGATATCATACGAGTTCCATACAACCGTGGAAAAACGGAGCCGGACTTGCAAGCGAAACGGATTGGTTCTTCAATTTCTGAGTGGGAATGGCTGGAGCCAGAGCAGATTCAAATGATGCGTCAGCAAGTCTTGGTTTTGGTAGACTCTACCAAGATCAAATAAATTCGAAGAGGGCAGTTCGATGCACCCCTTTTACACTGTACGATTGCTGCTGAAAACGATACAAGAATTGTGTAATTTAGGTTTGATCTGCTAAGTTGTTGGTAGGTCACTTCGAAGACATTTAGTGACATTTGGCCAATGTCCGTTAGAACCGTCTTCTTGCGAGGAACTCATGCGCGCAATTCCGTTGAATTTGATTGGTATTATAGCAGTTGGATTGTCATTTTTGACGTCCTGTGCTCCGGAATCCAAAAATGGTGATACAACCAAGGATTCTGGACCAAAAAATTCCAACAACTCTCCTGTGGACTTAAATACCGATGATTTATCATCGGATGACATTCTTCTCATCTCAGATACCACAGCGCCTATCATTACGATCGATACTCAGATAGCAGACGCTGATGGATACACCAATACATTGACCCCTTCGTTTGATGTAACGAGTGATGAGGCTGGGACTCTCACGGTTGGTGGCAGTTGTTCTATTACAGGACAAGACAGTATCACCGCTAGTACTCAAGCGAGTATTACTCTTGATTCCCTTACCGATGGTTCAACCTACTCTAACTGTACAGTTACAGTGACCGATGCTGCTGGTAATGCCAGTAATGTTGAGACATTGACGGCTTTTACCGTTTCGGTAAGTGGGGTGTCTATTTCTCAATCTGGGGCTGTTGATGCTACCCCTGGATCCGGATCCGTAACATCGAATACAACGCCCTTGCTGCAAGTTGATCTCTATTCCAGTACCTCGACAGATATCGATACATCTTCTGGTGGAACAATCACCTTGACAGGTGGCTGTGAGACAGCGGCAGCCACGATCACTCAAGGGTCTACAACCGACATCACTCTTACAGGGTCCGGTGGGGCTGCATTTACTGATGGAGTATACAATTGTACGTTGGCCGTCAACGATGGATCCGCAGACAGCAATACGTTGACACTGGATGCATTCACTATTGACAGTACTGGACCGACCATTTCTGTTACCGATACAGCAGGAGCAGTGACAACAAGTATTTCGTTTCCTGACAATACTGCTCTTGGTGCAACCGTTGCAAATGTCGCCGGTTCTGACACGTACGCATCAACAATCACGTATTCTGAGAGTGGTTCAGGCGATGCCACTGCCAACGCAGACCTCGATATATCCTCGGCGG
>CALDQI010000850.1:0-3679 GCA_937911635.1 uncultured Pseudomonadota bacterium
ACTGAAACGTAGACTTTCTAGAGTGATTGATTCTGGTCCAGTCAAGAGCATTGATTCTCCATTCATGTCGCCAATCTGCACGTGCATAAAATGGCGATTTCTCAGAGAAATGACCAGTAATCAAGACCCCAGTCGCCAATACAAACCAAAGGCAAATTCGAGCCACCTGCGGAATGGCATGCCAATACTTCAACAGTTTGACTTGGGGCAGCGATTGCGCCATGCCCACTCCAAAGGCAATTGCCAAACCAGGTGCGGTGTGCATATAAAATCGAATGTGTTGTTCAACCATGGACTGCAAGGAATGAAATAGCAGAATAAATGGGCTCAACGTACATAAAAACAACAGCACACGCTCCCATTTTGCTTTTCCGTATCTTCGGCCCCATACAACCACACAGCCCAAAACAATCCCCGTTATCAGAACAGCGGTCCAAAACGCTATCTCCTCTTTCGGTCCATGATCTGTAAACTGCCAATCAATGAATCCCTGTGGTATTGGATAGCTGCGCTGGGCAATGATGAATCCTACGGTATCGACGACTTCCATAGGATTAAACCAACCCCACACAAAAGAGGATTCAATATCCCACGGAGGTTGAAACAGTGGATTGGCTTCATCAAACCCCACATACAATGGACGAACATCCAATTGCTTTTCCAAGGACGACGCATTGGAAGGGTATGCCCACCAAGCAGCGAACCAAGAAGCCCAAATCGGCAAGTGCAGCAGCAATCCAGACAAAATATTGGACGCCTTCACATTGAACGAAAGCAAACACACTCCCCCAATCCAAAATGGTACCGCCCACACCACGCCTCGAACATCAATCAATAGACAACCTGCGACCCCTAGACCACAAAGCAATGCTGTTATCGGAGTACGGTATCGTCCCCATAATGCTAGGCTCGCCGCCCCAAACACCGTCATTAGTACAATCTGTGGATAGTACGTCAAAAAACGTGGCATCAACACCATTGGAGCCATCATCCATAAAATACCCATGGAAAATATGCCGGCACCTATCCCGCCAAGTGCACTCCCCCAAATGTAGACCAGAACAAATATCAATCCCGTAGATAAAATGCTCGATACAGCAAAACCGTTCATCAAGCCAGACATCTGCGCACCCAATGTTGGAAGAAGAGCAGCCAATCGACTTCGCTTGGGTGGAGTATCGTTAACAACCCAATCCTTTTCCATTTCAATGACGCCCACACAATATTCCGAAAAGTCACTTTCGAAAAAGGGTTGATTTGAGTACCATGTACTGATCCACAATGTGGAAAGTCCAAAACCTAGAGCCAAAAGCAATCCCATTTGGTATTGCAGTTTTTGTGCACTGTCTTCGGTTGGACGAAACCAATGTAGCAATGAAAACAACGCACAGCACAACAACAGAGTCATATTTTTTAATCATCCAACTAAATTTTACGAGTACACCTAGCCCAGCACAATCAACATGCCCTAGCAGGATGACCTTTGGACCAAATACAACTTAAGGAGATAAGGAGAATGGGACAGACAGTCAATATGCGAACGGTTATTTACAGACGCTTACTCTGAGTCTGAAGAGGACTCTTCTTCGTCAGATACTGTATTGGCAACAAATAGTTCTTCGAGCTGCTCTTTGGCAACCGTATTGGGTGCATCCGCCATCAAATCTTGGGCTTTGCTGGTTTTCGGGAAGGCTATTACGTCACGGATATTTTCGGTACCCGACAATAACATCGTCCAGCGATCAAATCCCATCGCCAGTCCACCATGTGGAGGTGCACCGTATTGAAGAGCGTCAATCAAGAAGCCAAACTTGTTCTTGGCTTCCTCTTCAGACAATCCAAGCGCCTTGAAGACTTGAGCTTGCACCTCGGAGTTGTGAATACGTATCGAACCACCGCCGATCTCATATCCGTTGCAGACGATATCGTAAGCATCACTGAGAATATCACCCATACGCTCTGTACCCAACCATTCAATGTGCTCTTCAATGGGCTGAGTAAACGGATGGTGCACAGAAACCCAACGGTCATTGTCTTCGTCGTGTTCAAAAGCAGGAAAGTCGGTAACCCATACAAAAGCAAATGCATCTTCTGGAATCAAAGCGCGCTGACGGGCGACGTGGGCTCGCAACCGTCCCATTGCCGTGTTGACATGATTTGCAGGACCGGCTCCAATGAGGACCAAGTCACCATCTTCAACACCCTCTATGGTGGTTAACAGTTCTGGTTCAACTTTGGACAATGGACCACTCCAAGAACCATTCTCTAGTTTTCCGTACAATAGACCACCCAACCGATACTTCTTCACAAATGCAAGCCAGTCACCATCGCCCTTCTTCTTGTGTGTTTTGAACAGACTATTGGACACTTCTGCACCGCCTTTAACGATGAATCCTCTAGCAACACCACCGCTCGCCAGTGCGTTTCCAATCACGCCAAACTCAGTCCCCTGCCAATCTGCAGTAAACAACTCCATCCCAAACCGGAGATCCGGATTGTCCACACCGAAACGATCGATGGCCTCAGCATAGGTGATGCTCGGAATATCTCCGACGTCCACTCCAATGACGTCCTTCCAGACTTTTCGGATCATACCATTCGATAGTTCAATGATCATATCCTGAGTTACAAAGGACATTTCGATATCGATCTGGGTGAACTCTGGCTGTCGATCCGCTCGCAAGTCTTCATCTCGAAAACAACGACAGAGCTGAAAATAACGATCCATTCCACCAATCATCAAAATCTGCTTGAAGATTTGAGGAGACTGAGGCAATGCGTACCACTCACCAGGATGTACACGCGACGGAACCAAATAGTCTCGAGCACCTTCTGGAGTAGAACGATTCAAAATTGGGGTTTCAATCTCATAAAATCCTTGGTCATCCAAATAGTTTCGGACCACCAATGCCGTCTTATGACGAATGCGCATCGTCTTTTGAAGTTGAGACTGACGTAGATCCAAATACCGATACTTCAACCGGACTTCTTCTGTTGGTTTCTCTTTGAGAGAGTCAATTTTAAACGGCAACGGTTTTGTTTTCGATAAGATTGTTATGGAAGCAGGCTCAATTTCAATTGCGCCTGTCTCCATTTTGTCATTTGGTGCATGCCGCAATCGAACCAGCCCTTGTACCTCAACAGTGTACTCCAAAGCGAGTTGCTTTCCGATGGCCATGAGATCTTCTGGACACTTTTCGTCAAGGGTGACCTGTACAGTTCCATACCGATCGCGCAGTACGACAAAGATGGTCTTTTTGTCTCGCAGACCGCTGACCCAGCCATGTAAAGTAACTGTTTGACCTACATGTTCGGCACGCAAGGAGCCACAAGTGTGTGTACGGGGTTTCATTCTTCCTCCACGTCAAAGGGAATACTGGGCGAACCTAACTGATTTGCCCGTCGATGTCATCTTTGAAATCCATCTTCAAATGGGGTTTCAATCCGATATACGGACCAGCTTAAGCATACCTGTCATTCCACCTACGACATCAACTGTCTCTTGATAAGAAGTAGTGGATAACCATGCCTCTTGAACTGCATCGCCATTTTTACTCAAACATCCGGATGCAAATAGCAAAGCGCCTTCCAGATCCACTTCGCCAATCGTAAAGTCAGCAGAGAACTCAAACGTCTGATTGTAGACGGTAATTAGGGGAGTCGGACAGCCCACTTGCCA